>JAZOTV010000175.1:0-6687 GCA_045657815.1 Akkermansia sp. | reverse complement strand
TGTTCCTGGCCGATGGCAAGCTGGTGGTGGATGCCCCGCCCAGCGTCATCGCCGCCAGCGATAATCCCCGCATCCGCGATTTCTTCTCGCTGAGATAAGGGGAAATAGGGTAGTTTCCAAGGCGGCACCTGGTTCAGGGTGCCGCCTTTTTTCATGGAAGGGAGGCCTAATCCTCCTTGCGGCGCTGGTTGGGCCCGTCGCCCACGGAGACCGTTTCAATCTCCACCTGGTGCACACCCCACTGGTGGAAGCCGATGGCGCGGGCCACGGCAGGGCTGATGTCGATGATGCGGCGGCGGTGGAAGGGGCCGCGGTCATTCACCCGCACGAGGCAGCTCTTGCCGGTGGAGATGCTGGTGATGCGCACGGTGCTGGGCAGGGGCAGGGTGCGGTGGGCGGCATACATGCCACCATAAGGAAGCTTTTCGCCCAGGGCTCCGCGGGTGTTGGCTCCTTCGTAGAGCGAGGCCTCGCCCACTTCGCGGTATTGTAACGCCTGTTCGAGGGTCATGGGGCGGTAGCGTTTGCCGTTGACCGTGTACGGGCTTTTCTTGAGCTTGGGTTCCGGGCGGGTGTCGGTGGCTGCTGAGCGGGACTTATTGCGCCAGGCGCAGCCGGTGCCCGGGAGCATGATGCCCACGGCTAAGAGGAGCATGGCTGTGCGGCAGAGCGTCTTCACGGGTGGGATTCTAACACAGATGGTGCGGAAATGCAATAGTGGAACCTGAGGCTGTCTTCTTTGTGCTTGACTTTGGTGTGTCTGTGTAGCATTCTCTCACCATGCGTACACGTACATGTACTTTGATGCTTGGAATGCTCGCTCTGGGGCTTTCACCGATGGTTTCGGTGATGGCTGCGGAGGATGGCAGCAGTAAGCTGGCGCTGGCTCCGGTGAAGGGTAAGAAACTGCCCACCGGTGTGCAGGCCGCCATGAAGAAAGGTGATTATGCCGACGTTCAGGCCGCCTTGACAGAGGCCCTGAAGACGATGGAAATTTCTCCCAAGGATGCAACGGCTCTGCATTGCTCCATGATGCATGAGGTCATCCGTGTAACGGGTGCTGAGTTTCTCACCAGGATGGCTGCTGAGAGTGAGGATAAAGCCAGGTTCCTCCAGAAGTTCATGAAGGATACGGAGTGGCTGGAGCTGTACCTGACCTGTGGTCTTGTGCCCTACCAGAAAGATCTGGGTGTGCAGATTCTCTACCGCATCTGGGTAGAGGAAAAGGGTGATGTTCAGAATAAGGCTCTGGCTGTGGCACTGGCTTCCTGCTGGGGCGGTGGCGAGACCTGGAAGGAGCCGCCTCTGGCCACGATGCTGCCCAACAAGTTCAACCCCGTGCGCCGCTATAAGTTCTTCCAGAAGCAGGACAAGAAGGGCCTGCTGCACCCCAATTACAAGAATTTGAAGGCATGGGAACTCCGCTTTGTGGTGGCTAACCCCGGCCAGGACTGGGATGACGAGTCCTATGAGTTCGCTGCCAAGGCTATCAATCTGCCTTGGGATAAGTACGGTATTGCCTGCTGGGCTGCTACCTATACAGGTACATCCAAGTTCGGTGACTCGGTGCAGGGCGGTGCTTACAACCTGCCGTTTGCCAATGAAAGCCAGGCTGAAACCACCCTGCGAAATGGTGGCGTGTGTGGTGCTATGTCCCACCTGGGTGCAGTAGCTGCCATGGCACACGGTATTCCCGCTTATTCCGTAGGCCAGCCTGGCCACTGCGCTTATGCTGTGCGCACGGAGCGTGGCAAGTGGATTGGCGGTTTCGGTGGCCCGGATGGCGGCATGCACAACATGATTTTCGGCTTCCGTGCACCGACTTCCTATAACCTGATGGAGGCTGTGTTCGGCGATGACGAGAAGGTGGCCAAGGCATACCGCAAGAGCCTTTGCGCCCGTGGTCTGGAGGCTGTCGGCAAGGATGCCGAGGCTGAGAAGATGTGGCGTTCTGCGCTGAAGGATACTCCCATGCATCCGTTCTTCCGCGCTGCGCTGCATGCGCTGATGAAGAAGCGCGGTATGACGGCACCGGAGTGCTATGAGTACCTGACAAAGGAGATGCTGCCCAAGTATGATGGCCACGGTGTGGCCGCCATTGATGCCACGGCTGACCTGGCCGATGTGATTGCCGCCATGGAGGAGAAAGACCAGCTCACCATTTACCAGATGGAGCATGAGGCGCTGGCAACTACGCCCTCCAGCTGGGCTGTGACGCTCGATGAACTGGTGCAGAAGCAGCAGGCTTCCTTGCAGTCTGATTCTGCCCGCCAGAAGTTCCTGGAGAACATGTTTGTGGCTCATATCAAGAATGGCGATGGTACCACCTTCGGCCAGCTGCTGGAGTGGGCCGTGAAGACCCATGTGGCCACGGAGGAAGGCAGCAAGATGTTCAATAAGGCTTTTGCCAAGGCTGCAGAGAAGGCCGGCAGCGGCGCTTCTGAAGGCGGTGAATCTGCCGAGGAACGCAATAAGAAGATGGCCGAGGCCTATAAAAAGGCCATTGTGGCTGCAGAGCAGGCTCGCTCTGGCCCTGCCTTCATGGCCCTGACCAAGGGGGCTCTGGCGCTTGCCAAGCCTGATTACAAGGCTGCTCCCCTGCAGAAGATGGCTGAGCTGCAGGGCAAACCTGCAGAAGCAACGCTCTTCCGTATCTCCACCACCAGTAACTATGATGCTCCGGTGCTGCATGCCTCCGTCATGACGCCGGAAGGTGGTAAGTGCCACACTTCCAAGGAGAAGAATCCGAACTTCATTGTGGAACTGAAGAATCCCGGGCATACCACTGGCTGCATCATCCGCAAGGTGGATGGTAACGAGTGGCGTATGAAGAAGGCTGTGGTATCCACCAGTGAGGACGGCGCTACCTGGTTCAAGCGTGTCGAGACTACGGACATGCCCAAGGAGTGGGTGGCCAAGTTCCCCGATGGAACACGCGCTAAATGGGTGAAGATTGAGTTTGAAAATGAAAACCCTGACTTTGCTCACATTTCTCACTTTGTTGTTTTCACTCGCTAAGCATAATAAACTGTTATGAAAAAAGTTCTGACGCTCCTCATTCTGCTGGGTATTGCAGGTGGTGGTGTATACATGTATGATCCGGGTCTTCTTGGGCTGGATGCTCCCGCCAAGGTTACCAAGAAGAAGGGTAAGAAGAAAAAGAAGAACTCTGCGGCCCCGGCAAAACAGGCTGAGGATTCCGCCGCCGCCGCTGAGAAGGCGGCCGAGCCTGCGGCCCCGGCGGTCGAGGAGGAAGAGGATGATGCGGTGCAGGCTGAGCCTGCCGCTTCTCCCCTGGATTACCCGGATAATCTGGAGGCCCGTGCCAAGGCTAAGGCTGAGGACCGCCCTTGCCTTATCATCTGGTACGGTTCCGACTGGCTTCCCAATGCAGGCCGCATTGTGAAGGAATGGACCAAGCTCGGCAAGAAGAATCTGCCTGTGGTTATCGGGCAGATTGATGAGCGCGTAGGTACCGTGCCTGATCTTCATGACCGCGACAAGCTGACGCCCTTCGGTTCGTTCTCAAACCTGCCCGTGGCCGTGCTGATGGCTTCGGATGAAACGCTGCTGGCTATCTATGACGGCAAGACCGTGCTGAGCGCCGCTGCCATGGAGAAGGCTGTGAACCGCACGCTGAAGCAGATGCCCAAGTATATGCAGCTGGTGGAGAAGGCCCGCTCGACTGATGGTCTGGAAGGTGCCAGAGCCGCTGCCGATGCTCTGGCTATGCAGCCCTATACGGATGCTATGCGCAACCGCCAGCTCAAGGATATCCTGAACCGCAAGGATCCCAACCATGAAACAATGTTCCGCTATCTCTACTGCATGGACCACATGGGCATGTATGATGAGATTAATGCTGTGCTGAATGGTGGCAAGGGGGCCGATGCCAGGTTCAAGGGCAATGACCGCAGGTTCGACGATGGTATTGCGTTTGTGCAGAAGGTGATGAAATCCCGCAAGCTGAGCAAGGACCTCGAGCAGCAGTGGACCTCCGGTCTGGCCTATGTGTACCGTGAGAAGTATGGTGTGGCCAAGGACCCCGCTCTCCGCAAGCTGGTGGTGGATTCTTACCGCAAGGTGGTGGAGATTGACCCCGATAGCGAATACGGCAAGGGTGCCCGGCGCTGGGCTGATTACTGGGATGAGTCCGTTCCCTATGTCTTTGAAACGCCCTTCTATGATAGCGGTGACATGACCGTCGGTTTCGAGAAGGAGTGGCGTGTGAATGTAAGCGATAAGGTGGATGGCCCCGGTTCCTACACCTTTACGCTGAACCCGGTCAAGACCGGTCGCATGACCTCCAAAGGCTTCCAGCTTTATGCCAATGGCAAGCACGTATGCGATGCCGATGTGGCTGCTGACCAGGATACCAAGTCGGTGACCTTCAACGTGCCCCGCGCCCTGAAGGGTAAGGTGGAGGTGCGCTTCAAGGTGCAGTGCTTCGATGGCTGGTTCGCCTGCGCCGGTGAAATGGTGATGAAGAAGAACTAAACAGTATTCCGCCTGGTATTATTTCAAGTGGCTGCCCGGTTTTCATGCGGGGCAGCCGCTTTATTTTTCCTGCTTTTCGAGGAGTCGCGGGCAATGCTGGCAGATTGCTCCTCTCCGGCGAAAAAAAACGTGCTCCGGTTGATTAGAGCTTCCCGTCTGTCAATCCCCGCTGCTCCCGGGGGGCCTTTCAGTTCAGCAGGCTCAGATCCGTGCCGTCCGGGATTTCTACCAGTTTGATGCGTCCGCTGGTGCCGTGAACAACCTCGATGGAGGATTTAGTCACCTTGAGAAGTTTGGAGAGAAAGAGCACGATTTCCTTATTGGCCTTGCCCTCCACCGGTGGTGCGGCAATCCTGACCTTGAGAACGCGACCAATCTGCGGGTAATCATCCTCCCAGCCGAGGACCTCGTTTTTCTTGGCACCGGGGGTAACTTTGAGAGCTAGTTTCATGGCTGGAAATCATCGAGCAGGGAAGCAAGAGCCGGGAGGCGCCTGAGGGATTTGCCTATACGCGTGGCATCTGCCTCAGTGGGGAGGTCGCGGTTGGTGTGTACCCCCTCTGTGAGGAGGAAGGGAAGAAGAATGACATGCTGCGCCTGCATCTGCTGAAGCATGGCGTGCGCTTCGGGGTTCTTGCTGATGTATCCCAGAGCAATTTCGGTGCCGGGAAGCAGCTCGCGCAGGCGGCGGCAGAAGAGTGCCGGCTCCGGTGGGGGCTCCGGCAGGCTGGAATCATGCGCCACCACAAGCACACCGGCACCTGCTGCCAGCAGGGGCCTCAGCGCGCGGGCAGCGGCTTCTGCCAGCCAGGGAGAGGCCCCCAGCACGGGTTGGAAATAGAGCTGCGGGCGCGGCTCCTTGTTGCCATAGGCCTGTTCCAACCCTTGTATGAGTTTTCTGCCACTGCTTGTGCCGCTGAGCATGAACATGGGGTACACCAGTACTGGGGCGCCGGCGGGGGGCAGGGTGGCGGTGCTCAGGTTACCCAGGTGGCAGCGATATACCCGGCAGCGTGGCATGCGTATGCCGGGAGGATTCAGCTTCATCCCTGCTTCATTGTAGCTGATGATGAGGTAGTTCCGCTTCCATTTCCAGTGGTAGCAGTACACCAGGATGGCGCTGATGACAGCGGCAGCCTGGGCCAGGACGAAGTGGAAATAGATAAGCCCGCGGAGATGGCTTTGCATCTCCGCGGGCAGGGAGTTATCCTCCAGGCGTGCGCCGCAGTTCACGGAGCCCCACACGGGCCCTGCAAAGACAGCAGCGCAGAGCAGAAGCAGGGAGTGGAACAGGCAGCGGTTCACGCTGGTGAGTTGCTGTATTTACACCCCGGCGGCATCCTCTGCTTCCTGCAGTTCCTTGCGCAGGTCGCCGCGGCTGTCGAAGTAGAGCACCACGGGGGAGGCAATGAAGATGGAGGAATAGGTGCCGATGAAGATACCCATGAGCATGGTGATGGAGAAGTCCCACATGGAGGGACCACCCAGAGCCAGCAGGGCGATGAGGGCTGCGATGGTGGAGCCGGAGGTGAGCAGCGTACGGGACAGCGTGGTGTTGATGGCATCGTTCATGATGTCAATCAGCTTTTCGCCGGGTTCCGCCAGGCGCAGGTGCTCACGGATGCGGTCATAGATAACGATGGTATCGTTAATGGAGTAGCCAGCTACCGTGAGGAAGGCACCGATGTGGATGATGCTCAGCTCTGTACCCATGGCAATCACCACGATGATGATGGCCAGCACGTCGTGCAGGGTGGAGAAGAAGGCACCCGCGGCGAAGGACCATTCGAAGCGGATGGCCAGGTAGATGGTGATGCCGAGCATGCCGGCTGCCAGGGCGATGAGGGCCGTCTTGAAGAAGGCAGAGCCGAGGGAGGCGCTTACTTCCTCAATGGAGGGGGCTTGCAGTTCGCTCACTCCGGGCACGTTGGCACGCAGCTCGGAGTCGATGCGCTGGGCTTCATCCTTGTTGGCGCAGCGAATCTTGATGCTGGTATCCGTGGCAGAGGTGAACTGCTGCGTGGTAGCCTTCTTGGAGAGTTTCATGCTTTCCACATAGTTTTCAAGCTGCTTGTAATCCAGCTTGGATTCGGACGGCACCACGTAGGTGGAGGTGGAACCACCCATGAAGTCCACGCCCAGGGCGCTTTCACCACGGCCGAACACGGCATAGGCAAGCCCCAGCAGCAG
>JAZOTV010000174.1:0-23212 GCA_045657815.1 Akkermansia sp. | reverse complement strand
CCAGAAAGCTCTGCTACCTGTGCACAGGATGCACCCTGATTCCCGGGCTCCTGATAGCAGCCCCCATTTACCTGACCGAATTCACACTTGCAGAGTCGCTTTCTCTTCGCATCCCGATATCACTGCTCTTCATCGTGGCTGCGATATCCATCTTCTTCTACCTGCGCAGACAATTCAGGCAGTAAGGGAGAGCCATACGGTGCGTCCGCCAGCACTTCGCGGGCGCGGAGATAATGAAGCGCGTCCCGGTGGTACCAATCTCGCCGATGGCGAGCCGGGAAGCGGCATCGGCAGGCATAGAGTCCATCCTGCCGATGCCGAGGTGCCGGGCTCAAACTAAGCCTGGGGGCATCCCATCAGCATATTGCTGAATACGCCCCCTCCGTAAACACTGGCGGAGGTCAGCAGCAGCTGGAATCATTTTCCATGGTGATCTACCTCCTGGCTGATGGCGAGGAGCCTGAAATCCCGGTGCCCGGTGTACCGGATACACAGCGACTGCCCCACAGCAGCATCCGGCATCTGCGACAAGCGCACAGCACCGGTGAAAGGCCACTGCCCGCCGGCAAACTGCTCCCAGCCCGGGGCAGCACTGCTGCGGTAAGCGAAACAATCGTCGCTATTCAACAGGCGCAGGCGGAACCTGCTGAACTGCCGCACGGAGTTAAAGCTCACACTGCTCTCCAGGGGCATTGTCCGGAGACTGGCTTCGATGGGGATGCCCACCTGGTAGCGAAGGCCGCGCTGAACCACGGGGAGCTGCTCTCCGCTGCCGGAAACCGCTTCATTCGTATCTGCATTCACCACCACCAGCCCCGCCCCGGATAGGTGCGCTCCACGTGGCAGGGTTCCATCCTGAGCAGCAGTCACCACCTCCATACAATCCAGGTGAGGCGAATCACTGCACATGCGCTCCAGCACAAAGGCACCGCCAGCCTGCATCTGTACAACAAACCACATTTCGTCATCCTTCCCGATGGTGCTCTGCACAGCCGCCATGGTAAGAACCTTTCTGCCTGCAAACACCACGCGCTGCCAGGCCGTAACCTGCTGCTCCAGGTTAATAGTAAGCACGGCAAGAGAATGGTCCTGCATAAGCACCCAGATATTGAAATTCGCGCCGCGCTGAATGCACCATTCCTTCACTCCGCTGGCAAAGAGATGCTCCGCCAGCATGCTGATATCTGTGGCTGAGAAACCATCCGACTCCAGGCGGTAGGCAATCTCGCGCATGCGCCTTCCGCCGCGCTGCACAAACAGCACCGTATTTTCCACAGCCCGTGCGGGCATGGATTCGCTCCCCACGGATGATTGCCTGCGGAAGGCCGCCGTGGTGGGGGTAATCACATTCCCGGCGCTGGATGAGAGGCACCATTCGCTGTCTGATGAACCAATAAGAAGCTGGCGCGTGGCACATAGCCAGCATATGCGGCTCTGGTCACTGCCCATCAGGCTGAGGTGCATGGCGGCATCATCATTGCTGCCTACGCCGAAATTCAGAAAATCATCAACCGCACTAGCCAGGAGCGTAGTCGGGAGCCCCGGCATACCCCCCAGCCACAAACGCCCCTGGAACATGGCAGAGAAAGCCGGGTATCCATTTCGAGAGCCGATGGCTCCGAAGCTCCAGTTTTTCGTGCTGAAACTGACCGGGGCACCAAGGTAGGAACGCTCAACCCTGGCGCGGGCATTATTTTCGCCCGAAACAGAGGTAATGCGCATGCGATACTCCCGGGTGCCGCCCATCACCTTGAACGCAACCATAGCACCCAGGTATTCCGGGTCTGTGCAGCAGCGGCACACCAGCACCATGCGGCAGGGGCGTTCCTCAGAGCCGGAAAGAGCCCAGTTCTGACGGGTACCGAAATCTGACTGAGAGAAGGTTTTGATGCAGGTCCAGTTCCAAAGGTAGAAATCCGACTCGGTCTCCGGCGTATCATAGCTGCGCCAAAGTTCCCAATGGGCATTCCAGGTGCCGGCCGTCGTCAGCTCCCAGTCTCGCTGAACCTCATAGGGTTTTCCATTTGAGTCCAGGCGCATGATTCCCGGAAGGAAGAAGTGCGGGTAATCGCCCATATTGCTGCTACCATTATAATCGCCGACACCATAGGCGCGAATACAGCGGTAAAAGTAATTGAATTTGGAGGTGGAATCCGCCTGGTAGCAGACAGTGCCTTTGCTCACTGCGTTTTTGCTTATATCTGCTGCGGCTTTGGCCTTTGTCTCCATCACAGAGTTTGCAAAGAGGACCCTGCCCGGCACGGTTGCATCTGCCAGCACAATTTCCGCATTTTCCATAGATTTGCTGAACTTCTGCTTACCGCCGCTTATCACCAGGTCAGCATTCTTGCCATCAGAATCAAAGATGACGGATAATCTACCCTCCTGCTGAGAATACTGCTCCCGGGGAACAACATCCAGATTCGGCTGCAAACAGCTCCACGAGGTGTCTGCATAGCGGTACAGCACTGATACCGGGCAACCCGGGCAGCACACATACACCGCATCATTCACCTGATTGAAATGCAGGAGTTCCAATTCCTCTGCCTTGCTCCAGGGGGTAGTGAACTCGTAAACCGAGCCATCTGCATTGGTGAGGCACTGCCCGTTCTTATACACGCGCATACTGCCGGGCTGGAACAGCAGCAGCAGCGTATCAGACTCTGCATAATAGAAGGGCACCAGGCGAACATGCCCCGTGGAGAGAGTGCCAGCATACTGCGTGCCGGGGCGCAACTGGATTCCGCCGTAAGGCAGAATCTGGAAGTTGGTGATTTCGGCAGCGCCCCTCTGGTATGCCTGTAAATCAAACCGCGAATCCAGCCAAGGGGTGAGTTCCCCGGCGGTAAAACCTGATACAATGGGTATTTCCTGCATAGATAAACCCGGTGTACCACAGGCACGGCACACCGGGCAACAGGAATATGAGAGGAGGAACACCGTTCCACCCCTCAGATGAGAAATCGCTTACAACCCCAGCTCTACCAGAATGGCCGCAGCGGAGCGCACACACTCCTGGCAAGGCACGCGGTTGCACCCCTTGATTTCACGGCAGGTAGATGCACCATTTGCAGCAGAAAAAGAAGCCAGTATGGCAGCGGACTTCTCCGGAGCCACCTGCATGGCGCCATACAGAGCCCCGCAGGTTCCTTCCGGAGCCCGGCCTCCGCCACAGGAAGCCATCGGTTCTACCAGATCCTCACGGCCAAAGGCTGCGCACACCGTCTGGGCGCAGTTGTACATATACGGTTTCTGGCGGAATGCAGCCAGTGCTTGCTCTACTCGTTTCATATGCTCAGTAATTTATCACACTCGGGTGTTTTCTGTCAAGGTTTCCAGAGTTCGCCGCAGGCATCTGTGGGCATACGCCAGTCACCACGGGGTGAAAGGGCTATGGTGCCCACCTTCGGGCCATCCGGCATGCAGCTGCGCTTGAACTGCTGCTGGAAGAAGCGGCGCAGGAAAATCTCCAGTGTGCGGCCAATGAGCTGCTCAGAGAATTCACCGGCAAAGGCCACCTGGGCCATCACGCGCAGCTTTGTGGGCTCTGCTCCATATTTCACAAAGTGATAGAGGAAGAAATCATGCAGGTCATAGGGGCCGAGGATATCCTCTGTCTTCTGCTCCATGCTGCCATCATCTGCCGGGGGAAGCAGCTCAGGGCTTACCGGTGTATCGATTACATCCTGAATTGTTTCGGCAAGCGCACCGCCGCACAGTGCAGCCTCATGCGCCAGCAGGCAGCGGATAAGAGTCTTGGGCACAGAGCAATTTACGGCATACATGCTCATGTGGTCGCCATTGTAAGTGGACCATCCCAGGGCAATTTCCGATAAATCGCCCGTACCAATTACCATGCCCCCGGTCTTATTGGCCAGGTTCATGAGCAGGGTGGTGCGCTGGCGGGCCTGCACGTTTTCATACGTACTGGTGCGCAGCGAGGGGTCAAATTCCAGATCCTGGAACTGCAGGAGGCAGGCTTCCTTGATGTTCACTTCCCTGAAGGTGACGCCCAGCAACTTCATCATAGCCACGGCATTGCTATGCGTGCGGCCGGTGGTGCCGAACCCGGGCATGGTTACCGCCAGAATAGCACTGTTCGGCATGTTCAGCATGCGGCAGGCACGCGCGCACACCATGAGCGCAAGCGTGCTGTCCAGCCCACCGGAAATACCAATGACCAGCGTCTTGGCATAGGTATGCTGAATACGCTTGGCCAGCGCCGTGGCCTGAATGTTGAGAATCTCCTCGCAACGCTCAGCGGCCTCGTGCGGTGCGGGCACAAAAGGCCGGGAAGGCAGCCAGGCATAGGCAAGATCGCAACGTGTTTCAAATTTTTCCAGCAGAATACGGCGCACAGGTGCCGCGCCCATGGTGGCCCTGCAATCATTAAAGCACCCCTCGCTGCTGCGGGCTGTAGCCAGGCGCTGCAAATCCACATCTGCATAGATGATAGCTGATTCACGGTTAAACGGTTCATTCTCGGCAGCCAGGCGGCCATTATCCGCAATAAGAGCCTGCCCACCATAAACGGCATCCTGCGTGCTCTCGCCCACGCCGGCAGAGGCACACACATAGGCAGCCTGGCAACGCGCGCTCTGCTGCAGCACCGCAGAACGGGTATACTGAGCCCCGCAGGCCAGAGCCAGAGAAGCCGCCGGGTTAAAGATGACACGAGCCCCCTGCATGGCCAGAACCGAGCTCGGCGGAATGACCCCGTGCAGGTCATCACCAATCTCAATACCGAACACAAAGTCCGCTTCATCTGTAAAGATAAGATCTGTACCAATGGGCACCACGCCGAAACCAGGGAGGCAGATTTCCCGCACCCGCAGCTCGGCAGCAGGGCGGAACTGACGCCGCTCATAATGTGAGCGATTGTTCGGCAGCACGCTCTTGGGCACCAGCCCCAGAACGCGGCCGCTCTGCACCACAGCGGCAACATTGTATATTCCCTCCTCCACAACCAGGGGGAGCGAGACGATGGCCGGAATATTCAGGCGCGCCGTATCTGCCGCGAACTGGGCCAGACCACGCAGGGCGGCCTGCTGGAGGTGCGGCATGAAAAACAAATCGCCACAGCTCGCTCCAGTCATACTCAGCTCCGGAAACAGAACCGCATGAGCGCCCTTGCTGACAGCTTCTTTCATGGCACCCACCATTTGAGCTCTGTTGAAAGCAACATCTGCCACACGCACCTGAGGCACTGCAGCAGCCAGGCGGTAATATCCGTACGTACTCATATCAATCTGCCGCTATTCTGCCACATTATGGCCGATTGTCAATCGGGAACTGCTAAAATGTCTTGCCTGAGTAGCCCGGCAAACCCAAATTTAAAGTATATTTTAAAATTCCCCGTGGCATTGACGCAGCCGTTGAAAGTGGCGAGCCTGCGGTTTACTGTAATTTTTATGTCCTTTATCCATTGTGCATCCTGCTGAACGCCAATTTAACGATTTTATGAGAGTTCCCAATCTTCTATTCTGCGGCTCAGGCGGCGAAAAATGCTATTTTTTGAACGCAGGGCACCCATTTACGTCTATTAAACTTGACCATATTACCCGAATATGGCAGAATCGCGCATCGTTTCCGTCTCTTATTCCTCATGAAGTACACTATTTCTGCTCTATCCCGCAAAACCGGGCTGTCCATCCACACCCTCCGCTTCTATGAGAAAGAGGGGCTGCTCCGCTATGTCGAACGCACAGAATCCGGGCGGCGTGTATACGGTGAAGCCAGCATGGGTTGTCTGCTCGGTGTACTCTGCATGAAACAGGCCGGCATGACCCTGCCGCAGATTAAGGCTTTCATGGATATCACCATCGAAGGTGTGGCCACCCTGCCCCAGCGTCTGGAAATGATGCTCAGCGCCCGCGAACAGCTTAACAAACTGAAGGAGGCCGTGGATCGCGGCATCCAGCTGGCAGATTTCTTCATCGGTGGATGCAAGAACGCCGTGGAAGCCCTCAAGAACGGAGCAGACCCCACTGAGGCGTTCCCCTACATCACCCGCGATGGCATTATCAACTTCCCCTTCCTGCAAACTGAAAATGGCCGACTGGAACCGGATACGCCGCCGAAAAATTTCAAGACCAGACGAACCGGCCATAACACAAAGACCACGAAAAAGAACTGAATTATGAAGAAATTAGCAATATGGGCCCCTATTGGTGGTGCGCTCTGTCTCATCGCTGCTGCCTTTTTCATTGGCCGCAATTCCCGCCGCGATGTCAAGGAGATTTACTCCATGATTGACCATTACGATAAGCTCGGTCGCCGCTGAAGATACATCTCCCCTTCACTTTTTTTCATTCAACGCATTGCCTTCCCTGGAGTGGATGGCAATGCGTTTTTGCATACTCTTAATAGAGATGAAGCCAGGAGCGGCGGGTGAACGGGAGAATATCCGATTCCCGTGCCTGGCGGAGCTTGCTGGCCCACTCTGCATCTGCGAGCAAGGCGCGGCCCACGGAAATCAGGTCAAACTCGCGTGCTCGCATACGCTGCACCAATGGTTCAATCTGCACACCCGGGAGCCCCACGGCCCCCTCGGTAATAACCGGGCGACCGGTCAGAAGCCGCGCCCAGCCTGCCAGATTAAGCGGGCTTCCACCAAAAGTGGGCAAAGAAGCCTGCGTATCCACACAACAGAATATATCCACCCCGGCATCACAGAGCGGCTCCAGCAGGGCGCGCAGCTCCACAGGGCTGCCTACCAGCGGATTCCTGCCAAACATGGACGAATACTGAGCAAAGCGGAACAGAATCGGGAAATGCCGTCCAACCGCCTTGCGCACTGCATGCACCACCCTGCAGGCAAAGCGGCACCGCCCGCAGATATCGCCCCCGTATTCATCATTTCGGCGGTTGCTTTCCTTGCGCAGGAATTGCTCAATGAGATGCGCATCTGCCCCGTTGATGCAGACCGCATCAAAACCAAGTACACGCGCGGCAGATGCCGCGCGGCCAAAGGCCTCCGCCACCTCCTCTATACGGGCATGAGACATCCGCTCACTCCCATGCATGCCCGGCAGCAGAGGCAGAGTGCTCGGCCCGCAGGCCTGCGCAGCACTTATCTTCCGGTGCAGCATGCCGGCATGGGTCAGCAAGGGCGCTATACTGCATGTGGTGGTATGAATCAGCCGCGCAATGCGCCGCCACGCTCGGAACGCAGCGCCCCCATAGAAACAAGCCATGCCGGAATCTACAGCGGAGACAGCATCCGGCACCGCCACCGGCTCCGTCAGAATAAGTCCGACCCCATGCGCGGCGCGTCGGCAATAATAACGCAGCATATCCACAGTCGGCACGCCATCCAGGGCAAAGAAACGCTGCACTGGTGACATCACCAGCCGGGATGAAAGCACCAGTTTTCGGGAAACAAAGGGAGCAAACAGAAAATCAATATCTCTCAAGCACAGCGAAGTAGCATTCATACTCATGCTATAAAGCCACGGCAGAGCATCATTTTCAAGAAGTTAGTATAACAGTTGCTAACAGCTTCCAATACAGGCCAAATGATAATTCAACAGGGTGACACAAGGTTTTCTTGACTTAATTTGAACACACGATAGAATATGAACATCTAAATCCTCACATATTATGAAGTTCCCCATCATCTCTACAGCTCTCGTGACGCTGTGCGCTCTGACCGCCACAGCTCAGGCCGAAATCAAGATTGCTTCCGTCAACGTACAGGAGCTTTACACCAAGTTCTACAAGCGCTTTGACACGGAAGTCTCCCTCCAGGAGCAGCTCACCGAGATTAAGGCCGACATCAAGACGCGTGAGGACAAGCTCCGCGCCCTGCAGGAAGACCTTAAGAAGATTCAGGAGAAGTATGACTCCAGCCTTTCCGATTCTGCTGTGGCCAAGCTGCGTGAGCAGTACCAGGCCAAGGCCAACGAACTGAAGGCTGCCGACCAGGAGCTCAAGGACTTCGTCCAGCGCCGTGAAGTTGCTTTCCGCGAACTGCGCAACAACGAGATGCGTCTCCTTGTAGAGGAAGTTCAGACTGCCATCAACACCGTTGCTGACAAGAGCGGTTCTGACCTTGTGCTCGACTCCGGCGCCATTTCTCCCCAGCCCCAGATCGGTATCGGCACCCGTGTATTCCCCTACATGAAGAAGGATATCGACCTCACCCCCGAGGTGCTCAAGCAGCTCAACGCTGGCGCTCCCGAAGGCTTCGACCCCGATGCTGAGCTGAAGCGTCTGTACGGCACCCCGGCTGCCAACTAAGATTCAACCTTAAAACCTGCGAGCTTATCATGAACCTCACTCTCTCCGATGTTCTCGAGCTCACCGGTGGCAAAATTGTCAATGATACGACTCCGGAGATTGAAATCTCCGGAGTCGCTACATTGGATAGCGCCACCCCCAGTGAGATCGCATTCCTTGGAAACGAAAAATACTTCAACGATTTCCTGTCCACCAAGGCAGGCGTTGTGCTTGTTCCGCCCGCTCTTCCCCAGTACCCGGAAGGAGTTGTGTTTGTTGAGGTGGAAAATCCGTCTCTGGCCTTCAACGCGCTGGTGGCCCACTTCATGAAAGCCAGCACAGACTTTACCCCCGGCATTCATGCCACCGCCTGGGTGGATCCGAGCGCCAAGCTTGACCCCACCAAAGTACGGGTAGGTCCCAACGCTGTCATTGAGGCCGATGCAGAAATCGGCGATGGGTCAGACATCGGCCCGGGCTGCGTGATCTGCAAAGCAGTAAAGCTGGGGCAGAATTGCAAGCTTTATCCCAAGGTGGTCATCCGCGAGCGCTGCATTCTTGGCAGCCACGTGGTCATCCAGCCGGGTGCAGTGATTGGTGGCGATGGCTTTGGTTTCCTGCTCAACAAGGAGACCGGCCGCTACGACACGATTGACCAGGTTGGCATCGTTGAAATTGGCGATTATGTGGATATCGGTGCCAACACCACCATTGACCGCGCCCGTTTCGGCCGCACCGTCATTGGCGAAGGCACCAAGCTGGACAACCAGATTCAGATTGGCCACAATGTGACCATGGGCAAGCACTGCGTCATGTGTGCCCAGAGCGGCGTGGCAGGCAGCACCCATATCGGCGATTATGTGACCATCGCAGCCCAGTGCGGTATCACCGGCCACATCAAGATTGAAGATAAGGTTGTGGTGGCAGCTCGTTCCGGCGTAATGAATACCCTGGAGACCGGCAAAACCTACTGGGGAGCCCCGGCTGTGCCGTATGGCGAAGCTGCACGCCAGTTTGCCGCCATGCGCAAGCTTCCGGAGGCATTCAAGGAACTCCGCGCGCTCAAAGCCAAAGCCGAGGAAATTCAGGAGCTCATCAACCAGGCTCTTGCCGAGCAGGCCTGATTTTCTGCAATCCTTTTCTATATGCAAGCCCCCCCGGAAAAGCAAATCCGGGGGGCTTTTGTTTCGTTGACTTTTCAAACTCCCCGTTATATACTGGCGCAGACATATGGAAACAACGGATGAATTCATACGCTGGTCAGCCGGCCACTGGGGCGCAGTGATAGCAACCGCAGCGGTAACGGTGCCGCTCTTATGCGCCGGCATACGCATGGGACAGCAGAAACAGCATCTTCTCTGCCGTATTCTTGCCGTCATCGTAGGCTTGATCTACATAACGGATTCCTCCTTTATTTTCATCACGCAATATCATGGCACCTGGGAGCAGAATCTCCCCCTGCATTATTGCAGCATGATGCTGATTGTAGCGGTCATTGCGCTATGGACTCGCAACCGAAGAGCCTGCTGGGTGCTGTATTTCGGTGCCTTGTCTGCTTGTCTGCAGGGGCTTATCACCCCCGCTCTGGATGCAGATTTCCCCACCCTGCGCTATTTTCTCTTCTTCAGCCTGCATGGCATTCTGGTGCCAGCAGGTCTGGCAGTACCGCTGTTGCTGCGCATGAGAGCCCGGGTAAGCGATGTAGCCATCAGCCTTTTGCTCATGGATATCTATGTGATTATCATCCACATGGTCAACCTGATTCTGGGTACCACGAATTACGGCTTCACCATGAAAAGTCCGGTGCCGGGGTGTATTCTTGACTACGTCGGGCCAGCCCCCTGGTACTATCTGTTATTACAGATTCCCATCTTCCTGCTCTTTTACCTGATGCACCTGCCGGTAAAAGCCAGAAGCAAGCAATGATTTCAGAAAGAGCCCCATCCTGACGGATGGGGCTCTGAACTTAATCTGAAACTGAATCAGGAGCTCAGGCTCCGAGCATCTTGAGAATAACCTCCCGGGCTTCGGTGTCATGAACATTGCGGGCATGAGTAGCAGCATTGCAGCCGTCATCATCCACAAGCTCGGTATCAGCCCCGGCAGCCAGCAGCATCTGCACCAGATTATCAAATCCAGACCAAGCTGCCACCATGAGCGGAGTCACCCCCTCCTTGTTGCGGGCATTTACAGCTGCCCCGTTCTCCAGCAGAAGCTCAACAATAGCCTGCTGATTCTGGCGCACAGCGAAATGCAGCGGAGTATCCCCCTGAGCGTTTGTGGCATTCACCCTGGCGTTGTGATTAATCAGCACCCTGGCCACCTCTGCCGAGCCATCGCCGGCGGCCAGCATGAGGGCAGAGGTGCCATCCGGCGAAACACCCTCCACACAAGCCCCCTGATCCAGCATACGCTGCACAGAAAGAGCATCGCCCACCTTGGTCCACTCTACAAGCAAAGCTGTTTCCTCAGGCGCAAGATCTGCCTGCGTCGGCAAGTTCGGCCCCAGCCATGCGGCTGCCACCACAATGCCCGCAGCAATCATGCCGCCCAGAATCGGTATATAACGCATCTTCATCTATCTTTATCAAATCAAAGTTTTTCCAGCACGCTGCGAAGGATGGAAAGTCCCTCGCTGAGCGTTTCCTCCGGCACATTCAACGCAGGAATAAGGCGCAGCGTATCAGGCCCGGCGGGACAGGCAAGCAAACCAGCCTCACGGCAGAGATTATTCACATGAGACGCAGGGGTCTGCCCCTCCGGCACGGTAAACGCCCCATGTCGCAGCGCCACACCGCGCAGAAGCCCGCGCCCACGCACAGTTTCAACACAGGGGAGATTCCAGGACTCGACCGTGGATTTGATATACTCACCCAGGCGGGCAGCGCGCTCCGGCAGATTCTGCTCCAGCACAGTGGAAACCACGGCAAAGGATGTGGCGCAGGCCAGCGGCGTGCCGCCGTAGGTGGAACCATGTGAGCCGGGGCCCATAATGGAGGAAAGCGGTGTGCCCTTCTCATCAATAGCCCGATTGTTCACCCAGAAGCAACCAATGGGGAAACCGCCACCAATGCCCTTGGCGCAGGACACGAGGTCGGGTTCAATCTCGGGGCAGATGGACTTCCACCCCATGGCAGCACCGCAACGGCCAACACCACACTGAACTTCATCAATCATGAGCATCAGGTCATGCTCTTTGCAGAGCGCTGCCACGCCGCGCAGGAATTCAGGAGTAGCGGGGTTCACGCCGCCCTCGCCCTGCACCGCCTCCAGCATGATACCGCAGGTTGCAGGCGAGATGGCCTCACGAACGGAATCCAGATCATTGAAACGGGCATATTTGAAACCGGTAAGCAGCGGATCAAACTCCACCTGAACCTTTTCCTGCCCAGTGGCCGCCAGTGTGCCCAGCGTACGCCCGTGAAAACTCTTGTCAAACGTAATAATCTCATACCGGGGAGCTCCATCTGCCTGCGGGCGGCGGTGCCCGAAACGGCGGGCAGTCTTGATGATGCCTTCGTTGCCCTCTGCGCCGGAATTACAGAAGAAAACACGCCCCGGAACAGCGATGAGCTTCTCCACAATGAGCTCCGCCAGGCGAGCCTGCCCCGGAATACCATACAGATTGGAACAATGCATCAGCGTATTTGCCTGCTCCGTGAGCGCCTTCACCACAACCGGATGGCAATGCCCCAGCGAGCAGGTTGCAATGCCGGCACAGAAATCAACATAGCGCCTGCCATCCGTATCAAACAGGTACGAACCCTCACCCCTGGCTGCATCAAACGGAGCACGCCCATACGTCGGCAATACATACTGATCGTTCATATCGCGGATAAATCTACACCTATGGAACCAGTTTGTCAATGATTTCCCAATACAGCACGGCAGCGATTCGTGACTGCGCATGGCGTATCACTTATCCTTTTTCGCCGGCTGCGGCTTGGGGGCAGGTCGAAGCTCCGGCATGAAAATCTCTGCTGTCTTCTGCACCGCCGGGCGATACGGAGAAACAACGGTACGCTCCAGCAGAGTCTGCATCACCTGGCGCCCATAGCGTTCATCCTTATTCAAAAAAGCAAGAGTAGCCTGCATCAATGCCGCCCGGACACTGTTGCGCTCACTCTGGGCGCGGCGTGCCACCTGCCCATAATACTCTGCAGCCTCTTCTAATTCACCCAGCCCCGCCAGATGCCAGGCCAGCATCTCCAGCAATTGCGGCCCTTGCTTCTGGCCGATTTCACGCCGCACAGATTCCACCACGGCGCGGCGCTGGCCTGCGCTCTGCTGAAGAATCCGGCGCCACTGCACAAAGGGATTATCCCCACGGCCACCATTGCGGCGCAGCACATCATAGGGACGGTACAAGGGATCTCCCAGCACAACACCCTGCCAGGAGAGCCATGGCGTGGCCATCAGGGAAGCCTCTGCCACCGTATACCCCTTCAGCAGGCGGTCGAAGAACACATCCGGTTTCAGGCAACCACCCAGCGTGGGTTCATACACGTTACCGGCTGTCACCACGGCGCCGCGCTGAAGCAAGGCACCGACCCAGGAATCCGGATTTTTTACAGAGGTTCCGCTGTATGAATGCAGGTGGTATGCCACAGCCCCGGGAGCAAAACGAAAATCCGCGCTCGTGCCGGCCTTAAACGGCCCATTGGCCGGGTGCGCATACCAGCCGAAATAAACGGCCGTGTCAGCCATAAGCGGGAAACAAGCAGGCAGCGTTGCCTTGCTTTCCTCATGAAAAAGCGGCTGTCCATGCTCCCTGGCCTGGCGGGCAATGCAGGAAAACCATTCATCCCCCTGCGGATAGGGGCCGCCCTGGTCTACAACGGTCCAGCCCCAGAGTCCGCGCCGCTCCACTTCCACCGGATACTGAATCATGCGGCGTATGGCGGCATCATCCGGTGCATCGATACGGGTAACAGCCATCACCGGTGGCTTGGCTTCCAGAATAGCAGCATCCGCTTTGAAAAATGGATTAAGAAGAGGCCCGGCGGTGGAATACCTGGCCCCAAGAAGCATCAATTCACCATCAACAGATGCACAATTCAGCCCGGCCAGCCCCTGCGCCTTGCCCGGCACCTGCTCTTCTTTCACACGCAGGGGAATATCCGGCATGAGCACCATGGCCGCCACCGGTTTCAGCCCCTGCTGCCCGGCTGCAGGCAGGCGCCAGCTGTGCTGCCGGGCATGCTGAAGCAAGGGATAACGAATACTGGTATCAAACTCCTGGCGGCTGATATCCTGCCCGGCAGGAAGGCCGCTCAGGGCAATGCACTGATTCTCTGGTATGGCGCGTCTGGCACAATATGCGCGTGCGCATTGCTCACTGCGTTGAGATGCCGCATTATACACCACCACCACCTGGGCAGGAGTAAGCCCCCAGGCAGACAGGCACCCGGCCAACGCTACTAGCAGAGAGCGCCACATGGCAGCATTCAGCGGCGGCGGCGGAAAAGGCCGTTAAAAGCACCTAACCCCTTGGGCATTTTGGGCATACCACCGCCAGCGCCACCCATCAGAGCAGAAAGGTCAGGCATCTGGCTCATATCCGGCATGCCACCCTGGCCCATCAGAGAGCTCATGTCGGGCATCTCGCCACCCTTGCCGCCCATCAGCGAGCTCATATCCGGCATACCACCCTTGGCACCGGCAGACTTCATGAGATTCTTCATCATGCCGCCCATCTTGCCCTTGCCACCCATCATCTCCTTCATTTCCTTGAAGTTCTTGATAAAGCGGTTCACCTCAATCTCAGACACACCGGAACCCTTGGCAATGCGGCGGCGGCGGCTGGGGATGAGGAGCTTGTAGTTCACGCGCTCTGCCGGGGTCATGGACAACACAATGGCCTCCATGCGTTTCATCCGCCTGGGATCCATGGCCCCCTCCGGCAGCTGCTTGCGAATTTTGCTGAAACCAGGCAGAAGGCCCAGCAGGCCTTCCAGCGGGCCAAGGCTCTGCATCATCTTCATCTGGCTCAGGAAGTCATTGAAATTGAATTCCCCGCTCATCATGCGAGCCATGGAGTTCATGGCAGACTCCTGGTCAATCTTCTCGGCGGCTTTTTCCACCAGGCCCACAATATCACCCATGCCGAGAATACGATCAGCCATACGCTGCGGCACAAAGGGGCCGAACATGTCCAGCTTCTCGCCCTCGCCCATGTACTTGATAGGCTTGCCGGTGATAGCACGCATGGATAGAGCAGCACCACCGCGGGCATCGCCGTCCAGCTTGGTCAGAATAATACCGGTGAGGCCCACTGCTCTATCAAAGGCCTGGGCCACACGCACCGCCTGCTGGCCCGTAGCAGCATCTGCCACCAGCAGGGACTCCTGCGCCTCCAGGAATCTGGCCAGGCGCGTCAGTTCCGCCACCAGCTCCTCGTCCACCTCCTGGCGGCCTGCGGTATCGAAGATAATGACATCATGCTCCTGCCCGGAAGCCCATTTGAGAGCATCCTTTGCCACGCGGATAACATCTTTCTCTGAAGCAGAGGGGGTATACACCGGCACCTCAATCTGGGCAGCCAGCGTAGCCAGCTGATCAATGGCAGCCGGACGAATCAGGTCGCATGCCACCAGCAGGGGTTTACGGCCTTCCAGTTTAAGGCGACGTGCCAGCTTAGCGCTGGTTGTGGTCTTACCGGCACCGTTAAGGCCGACTACCAGCACGCGGGCAGGCGCAGGCTCCAGCTGAAGCGGAGCCGCATCTCCACCCAGCAGTTCGGCAAGCTGGTCGCGGAAAATCTTGACAATCTGCTCACCCGGTTTAACGGATTTGAGCACCTTCTCTCCCATGGCCTCCTCTTTCACGTGAGCAATGAACTCACGGGCCACGCTGTACTCCACATCAGCATCCAGCAGAGCCATGCGGACATCGCGCAGCGCATCCTTGATGTTGGATTCAGTAATCTTGCTCAGCCCCCGCATCTTGCGGAAAGCATCATCGAGCTTATCAGAGAGTAAGGAGAACATGCCGCTTACATAGCAGAAAACACACGCAGTGTCAAGCTGGCGAGCCGTCAGCAAGGCAGCTATTTCAACAATTCAGCCACATGCGGCAACACATCCTCATCGGCAGGGAGCCAGCGCACACTGTGCAGAGTATCGGCAGTAAGCCAGCGGGAGTCTGTGTGCTCATGCAGCTGAAGGCTGCCACCAAGAATCCGGCAGGCAAAACAATGCATGCACAAATGAAAGGCAGGATAATCGCGATTCACGGTAAAAACAAGCTGTTCCACCCTGATAAGCAGGCCGAGTTCCTCGTGAATTTCGCGGCAAAGCGCCTGCTGCGGAGATTCGCCCGGTTCAATCTTGCCACCGGGAAATTCCCAACCGCCATCAAACCTGTCCTCTGCGCATTTAAGCGCCAGCACCTGCCCCCGGTCATCCAGAATGACTGCGGCCACCACTTCAACGGTTCTATACCTATCCTCGCTCACAACAGTAGAATATCACACAGCCGCCGCCCTGGCAAGCCTGCTCACACCACCCAGATTCCCCCGCGCTGCATAGCCTCTGTCAGCGATACCCGCACCTGCTGCGGGCTGAATCCGGCAGCGCGCAGCGAGGCAATGGAACGGGCGCCATCCCGCTTGGCGAGGCGCTTACCGGCGTTATCGCGCAGCAAGGCATGGTGGCAATACTGCGGCACCGGCAGCCCGAGCACCCCCTGCAAGGCGCGGTGAATATGGGTTGCATCAAACAAATCCTCACCGCGCGTTACATGGGTCACCCCCTGGGCCGCGTCATCCACCACAACACACAGATGATAGCTGGCCGGAAAATCCTTGCGGGCCAGCACCACATCACCATATGCAGAGGGCACACAGCGCTGCGTACCACGCCGCATATCATGCCAGCAAGGGCAGCCGATAAGCTCCTGCACGCGTTGCATATCCAGCCGCCAGCTATGCGGAACCCCGGCAGCCAGGCGTTCCGCCACAAGTTCTGGCGGCAACTGCCGGCAAGTGCCCGGATATAAATACCCGAGCGTAGCATGCGGGGCCCGCCCCATTTCAGCTATCTGGTTGCGAATCTCTGTGCGGGTGCAGAAACAAGGATACAAAAGCCCCATGCCGCGCAACTGCTCCAGAACAAGCTGGTATACCCCGAACCGCTTAGTCTGAGTCATCACCTCGCCATCGAACTCCAGGCCGAGCCAGGCCAGATCCTCGAACATAAGCTCCAGGTATTCCGGGTGCTGAGCCCGCTGGTCAATATCCTCCACCCGCAGCAGGCAGCGCCCGCCGTGCGCATCTGCCAGCTGCCGGGCCTGAAGCGCAGCAAGCAAGTGGCCCACATGAAGCGGGCCACTCGGACTTGGTGCAAAGCGTGTAATGATGCTGCTGTGCAAGGAAATCAGAACTTAGCCTTCAGGATAATTTCGGTCACGCGTTTTGCGCCCTCTCCTGCCATGGTAGAGCGGGGATACAGGCACAAAGCACGGAAGTAGTTGGAAAGCGCGGAACCGTACTCACGGCGTTCCTCGCAATTCTTCGCCTGAGACAAAGCACGTGTGAAATCATGTGCACCAAGAGCATAGCGGTTCAACGCATCCCGGTATTTGGCGTCCTCCTGGTAGCGCTCATCTTTCTTCCCCTGCTCCAGAAGCATCTCATAGGCCATGCACGGGCCCATGACGGTGTCCTGCATAGCGGCCACATCCAGCTGGGTCAGCATGCCATCTATCGTCCCGATGAGCGTGATGGCTTCCTTGTACTGCTGCTTGAGCTCAGGGTCTATTGCTACCACTTCGAACTTATCCTGCTCATTGTAAATGGTTCGGAATTCCTTGCGCGCAATCAGTGTGCGGAACTCGTCGCGCACAGAATCCTGGTTGTCTATTTCCTCCAGCTGCTTGCGGCCCTTCTCCAGATTCGGATTCTTCGGCCAGATAGCCCCGGCCTTGGTAATTTCAGCATTGAATGTCTCATCATCACCGGCTTTCAACGCCTTGGCGGCATTGCGCAGATGCAGATCACTCTCCGCCTTGCGGCCCGCGCAATAGCTGGTGAGCATGGAATCGTCAAAATCAGGGTCAAGGGCCTTCATTTTTGCGGCAATCTCCTCCAGCGCACCGTAATCGCGGGCATTCAATGTGGTAAGAGCCTTGCGGCGCAGTGACCAGAACTCGGCAATGCGGCGCCGGCCTTCCACCGGGAAAGTGGCCACGCTTTGCATATATTCGCCCACCGCCACAGCCTGGATAAGGCTCTGCGTGGCGTCCGATAATTTATTCTGCGCCAGCATATTGGCCACGGCGTCCATATTCTGGTCCACCTCGTGCCGCATATTCGAGGCAAAGGTAGCCATGGCATTCACCGTGGGCGGAAGCCCGGCTCCACCTTCAAACAATTTGGCGGCAGTGGATTCGCTGTTGATCTTCAAGGTTGTATCCCCGTCCCTGAACACATGGCGGTACACCTGAGCCCCCATCAGAGCATGATCATACCGGCGCTGCAGCAGCATAGAAATAATAGTGCTCTGGAAATTGATCTTGGCCAGTTCCATGGCGGCAATGCTGTCAGCATCATTCTTCACACCGGAAGCCTCCAGTGCGGCAATCTGCTTCGTGTTGTGAGCTATCACGAATGTATTGGTCACGGTCTTGCCTGCCTCTGCCTTGCCACCCTTTTCACCCACGTTCACCCCGGTCCGATGCCCGCTTCCCGTGTTCCGGTTGGTCATCATGTTGGTCTTTTCGACCAGTTTATCAATTTTGGCCTGAGTTTCAGCATTCTTACGGCTACGGGCCCGGTTTGCATACTGCACAGCTATGGCACTGGCCACAGCACTGGCAAGTGTGCCGGAGATTCCACCGTCCCCGGGGTAGTCATTTAATTCGTACAAGCCATTACCGATATCCACCAACGTATCGCTGCCTACCTCGCGGCTGCTGCGGGCTGATTTCTGTGTAAGCTTCAGAAGCGCGCGGAGCTTCTTGCGATAACGCTTGGCCTCCGTGCTGTCATCCGGGTTCTGCTGCAGGTACTTCTCGAATCGGGCACGAACCAGTGCATTGTTTCCCACATCAAACTTGGCGCCGTTGTAGGACATGGTATCAGTGGAAGGATCCAGCAGCGGCAGCTCCATACCCAGCACCTGCGGATTGGCAGGTTCTCCGTCCTCCGGGTTGTGGCTGGTCTGACCAATCTTGTAGCCATTCTCACCAGCTGCTGGCAGAACATTGACCACAGGTGCCTGATTAGCGGGTGCCACCTGCTGCTGCTGCTGCGCATTGCCCCCCTGCCCCTGAGAGGACGGTTTTCCCAGCCCCTGCGCATAGCCGGACTGCATCCAGACCGCGCTGCAGAGCAGCGGAAGATAACTTAAATAACGAAACTTGTTCATGCTTAATCGTTTTCTACTTTTTCAACAAGCATAATACCTTTAACATCAAGGCCTTGTTCATCCTTGCCATTGCGGCAGTTCACATAAAACACGAAGGAATCCCCACGCGTCAGATTAACACGCCCGGACACACCGGCGGGAACCACCAGCGGCAGGCGCTCCTGCGCATTGTCCGGCAGAGAAACCGCCACAAGTCGGTCATTCCCGATGGATTCGATATTCTCCACCCGCGCCACGAGACGATACGAATTACCGGTGAGGCGGGAAGCATCCTGGCGGTAATCCGCAATGGAGAAACGGGAGTTCTGAGACATCGCCGGGTCTTCAGAGGGTTTCATGACGACAGCCACCACCACAGCCAGCAGCAGCACACCACCCGCGCCACCCAGTATCACGGGCAGCTGGGATTTCTTGTCCTTGGAAGAGCGTCTTTTTCTTGCCATATTAAGAGTATTGTGAATGATGAACAATTATTCCCAACGGGTACGGCGTACCCCGATACAGGTCAGAATGATACCGGCCAGCACATGCCCAAGCAGCACCAGAAGGCACAGCTCGCGGCCGGAGAACGAGGTCTGCACAATGCTGTTCACCGCCTTGAGCACCTCTGATTCCAGCCCTCCGTTCACGCTGCCGCTCCATGCCCAGTAGGCCGAAATAAACGGTTGGGTGAAAGTCTCCACAAATGAGGGAAGCGCAAGAACCGCACCGGAAAGCGGCAGCTGGAAGCCAACCAGATATATGCTGAGCAGCGATGCCTGGTCTGCCGTCTTGCAGTTGGCAGAAATACCAAGACACATGGTGGTCATCGCAGCATTTGCCAGCAGGAGGAACAGGAAATGGTTGCCTGTATCGCCACGCAGGGGCCAGCAATACTGCACAAACGCAAACATCCACAGACTCTGCACCAATACCAGCACACTCAGGAAGGCCAGCTTGGAGGCAATATAAGCCCCTACCCCGGTACCGCCGAACTTCTCCTTTTCCATGATGAGGCGTTCGCCGGCAATCTCGCGGGAAGAATTGTTAGAGCCCATGAGGCCAAGCAGAATGACCTGGAACATGATGATGCCGGAAACGGCGGAGCCCACTCGCGCACGCACCTCGGCCTGAGCCTGCTGGCTCTGCACTTCGGCAGCCAGATCTGTCCCCATGCTGTCGGTCAGGTGCAGCAGCTGGTCCTGCCCCTTGCTGGAGAACAGAGCCACGAGAATCGGGAACACAACAATCATGGCCACCTGGAGCCAGAGCTGCGTCCGGTCGCGGAACAGGATGGTGAAACGCCGCTTCAGCAGGGTGCTGAACTGGGTGAAAAAAGAGGGCTGCGGAACTTCATCGTCCTCAGCAGCAGAGGCCGAAGGCGACGGTGTAGGCAGACCGGCCGCCGCGAACTTCTCCACATGCCGTTTCTCCAGACGTTCATAATAATCCACCCTGTGCTTGAGCCAGCTCTGCCGCCAGGCATCCGACTCGCGCAGCGCCAGTTTGGGGTATACCTCCTCAAACTCCTTTTCACCGAAGTAATGCACCATCAGATCCGGCTGTCCATGGTAGGCCAGATTACCGCGAACCATGACAATGACGCTGTCATACAGCTCCATCTGTGCCAGGCTGTGCGTTACCGAAATAACAATGCGGCCATCCTTCATGCTGAGCTGGTGCAGAAGTTCCACAATCTCGCGCTCAGAGCGAGGATCCAGACCACTGGTCACCTCATCGCACAGCAGAATATGCGGATGACTCACCAGCTCCATGGCCAGGGCCAGACGGCGCTTCTGACCACCGGAAAGCAACTTGACAGGGCGGTCCGCAATCTCACTAAGCCCGGTTTCCTCAAGCACGCTGTCGATAATCTCATCCAGTTCCTCCTCCGTCGCATCCACACGGAGACGGGCGGAACTCTCAATATTTTCGTCAACCGTCAGTTCTTCATAGGCAATACTGAACTGGGGCACATAGCCAATCTCATACGGCTCAAAATCGCCATCCTCGGCAAGATCGCGCCCCTCCCAGAAGAAGGTACCGGAGGTTGTTTCCTTAATGCCGGCTATAGCCTTGAGCAAAGTGGTCTTACCGCAGCCGGACGGACCGACAATTGCCGTAAAATGCCCACGAGGGATGCAGAAATTCACATCGTTGAGCAGGAACAGGCTCTCCCCGTCATGATCAACCTCTAAACAGATATTCCGAGCTTCAAGCATATTGATATCAGGCTAACGTATTCAGTTTAACACAGGAATGTTCCCTTGGCAAGTCCGGCGTTCCTATTTACGAAATAAATTAAGCCCTGGAGGCAGCCGGCAGCATGCGCTCCACAACCGCCTCCAACGCCTCATCATCGTAGTAGAACGAATCACGCAGCCGCGCCGCCTGGGTCTGCAGCATAGGCAGCAGCGCAGCATACAGCGCCCGCAGCTCAGCCACACCGTATTCAGCCCCGGCAGGGTCATCATCGCGATACAGGCGGATACTGGAGGCAATTTCCATATACTTATCGCCCAGGCTGTTCAACTCAGCAGAGGCAGCAGCTGCAGTTTCCGCGCTGGTCACCTGGCTCATGACCCGGCCAGCGCGCAGCATCAGCTCCCGCTGCATTGAGGCAAAACGCATCAGCTGCCGCTCTGTATCAGCATGCCGCTGCGCCTCCTCCTGAAAACCCAGGCGCAAGAATGCATGTAATTCGGGAGTAGAAGGCACATTCTGCATGCGCCTTACGCGCTCATACACCTGCAGGTGCCTCTTCTTCTGCTCCAGGGTGATACCCCGATACTGGCTGATAAGCTCCGTGAAGCCATCCACATCTGCAAAGGTTCTGCCCTGCGAAGACAGGCGATTCTGCAATGCCTCCCGCATCGTGTTAATCTGCTGGCGCCTGGCCTGATTATTCGCAATAATCTCATTCACCAGACCGGGGCGTTCCTCTGCGGTTTCGCAAGCCGCCAGCCGCTCAATGCGGGCATACAACTCATCATTATAAACGGCTGATACCTGCATAATCTCTCGCAACTCTGCATGCTCCGGCGTTTCACCAGGCTCCGGCGGCAACTCCCGCTCCCCCTTCCGGCGACAGACCACAGCAGCCCCTGCCACACCAGCCAGAAACAAACCGGCACCCATCCATGCAATGCTACGAAGTTTCATATCAGAATAATGGTATCAGTCTATCCCAGATACTCCCGCTGCGTCAAGCTCATTTCATGCTATGCGGTTCGGCTTTTGTTATTTTAGCGAAGAAACCGCCGGAATCACTTCCGGCGGTTTCCAAATTCAGTCTATTCAGCAGCAAGGCACCTTTACAGGCTTTCTCCGAAGTCCTCGCGGAACTTGGCAGCCAGCTTCTCCTGCCAGTCGCTGAGCGGCTGCAGGCGGCCGAAGAAGAAGCGGAGCACCTCCGGCTCTTCCACCCACTTCAGACCACCGATGAGCTCGCGGTTGTCATACAACCACTTCACGCGGTCGGCGCAGTACTTCACCTGGGAGAGGGTGAACACGCGACGCGGGCAGGCCAGACGCACCAGCTCCAGCTCGGCGTAGTTCTCAGAGCCATCGGGGTTACGCTGCTCAGAAAGGGAGCCACGCTCCATGCCGCGGATACCACCGGCGATGTACAGAGCCGTGGCCAGGGCACCGGCGGGGTACTGCTCGTGCGGAATGTTGGGCAGGAACTCAGAAGCATTGATGTGGGCACCCAGACCACCGGCGGGCTTCACCATGGGCACGCCGTACTCGGAAAGCTCCTTCACGAGGTACTCAATGAAGATGGGGCCCTGGTTGATGATTTCCTCGTCCAGAGTCTCAAGCAGACCCACGGCCATGGCTTCCATAGCGCGCACTTCCATACCACCGTAGGTCAGGAAACCTTCGTACAGCGGGATGAAGGCCTTCATCTTGAGGATGAGCTTCTCGTTGTTGGAAACGATAGCACCACCGCGGGCGAAACCGAGCTTGCGGCTGGAGAAGTAGATGAGATCCATCTCATCAGCAATCTTGCGGATGATTTCAGCGATGGTCATATCCTTGGCAGCCTCTTCACGCGTCTTGATGAAGTACAGGTTGTCCTGCAGCAGAGAGGCGTCCAGCACGGACATCACGCCGAATTCCTTACATACGGCGGCCACGTCCAGCATGTTCTGCATGGAGAGCGGCTGGCCACCAATCAGGTTGGTGCCGGCTTCGATACGCACAAAGGGAACGTGCTCGGGGCCCACTTCCTGAATGAGCTTGCGAAGGCGCTCAACATCGAAGTTGCCCTTGAACGGGAGGTCGAGGTTGGGGTCAAGGCCCTCAGCGGTGATAAGCTCCTCCACGCGGCCGCCCTTGCGGGTGATGTGGGCCTTGGTGGTGGTGAAGTGGAAGTTCATGGGAACTACATCGCCTTCCTTCACGAAAGTCTCGGCAAGAATGTTCTCACAGGCGCGGCCCTGGTGGGCAGGCAGGAAATACTTGGTACCGAAAACCTGCTCGATGACGCGGGAGAGACGGTTGAAGGTCTCGGAACCGGCGTAGGAGTCGTCGGCCTGCATGGAGGCTGCCACCTGGTTGTCACTCATGGCGTTCACACCGGAGTCGGTGAGCATATCCATGAACACATCCTTATTCTGCAGAAGGAAGGTGTTGTTGCCAGC
>JAZOTV010000173.1:0-3634 GCA_045657815.1 Akkermansia sp. | reverse complement strand
CTGGCCGAATGGGCTGCGCGCTACTACGCTGTGCCGGTGGAGCAGATGATTCGCTGCATTGTGCCGGAACCGGTGCGCCAGGAACGCCACGAGGAAAAGACCCGCAAAGTGGTGGTGCTCCAGGACTGGCCAGATGATGATACCCTGAACAAGATTAACCGCCGGGCACCGCGCCAGGCCACCATCCTGCGCTACCTGCATGCCAGTACAGACAAGCGCGAAGCACTGGCAGATCTGGGCGGTTCCGCCTCCCTTGCTCCCTGCCGGGCGCTGGAAAAAGCAGGCTACGTGCGCATTGAAGAAGAACAGGTACACCGCGACCCCGCCGGCAGCGAGAGCTTTGCCCCCACCCAGCCGCTGGAGCTGAATCCGGAACAAGCCGCCGCCCTGGCTGCCATCAACGCCGCCTACGATACCGGGGACACCAAACCGCTGCTGCTGCAGGGGGTGACGGGCTCCGGCAAGACGGAGGTCTACCTGCAGGCCGCCCAGCGTGCTATGTCTCAGGGCAAGGGCGTGCTCATCCTGGTGCCGGAAATCTCGCTCACGCCGCAGACCATGGCCCGGTTCAAGGGGCGTTTTGCCCAGGAACCCGGCAGCGTGGCCATTCTGCACAGCGCCATGAGTGATGGCGAGCGTTTCGATGAATGGCACGCTATTCACCGCGGCAAGGCCCGCATTGCCATCGGCCCCCGCTCCGCCGTCTTTGCCCCGGTGCAGAACCTCGGTCTCATCATTGTGGATGAGGAACACGATTCCTCCTACAAGCAGGAAAACAGCCCGCGTTATCATGGGCGGGACCTCGCCGTTCTCCGCGCCAGAATGGAAGGTGCCACCATTGTGCTGGGCTCAGCCACTCCTTCGCTCGAATCCCTTTACAACGTACAGCAGCACAAATACAGCCTGCTGCGCATGGATAAGCGAGCCGACGGCCAGCGCCTGCCCCTCACCCGGGTGCTGGATATGCGCAGCGAACCCAAGGACAAACGCAACCTCGGCATTCTCTCCGAGCGTCTGCGCATGGCCATTGATGAGCGCCTGAACAAGGGAGAACAGGTGATTCTGCTGCTGAACCGCCGTGGCTTTGCCCGCGCTCTGCAGTGCCCGGAATGCGGCTACGTGGCCAACTGCGAGCACTGCGCCCTGCCCATGACTTTCCACGCCACGGAAAACCGGCTGGTCTGCCACATTTGCGGCTACCGGCAGATGGCTCCCTCCCGCTGCCCGGACTGCCACACCGCCAATATCTCACTGGAAGGCTACGGCACCCAGAAGGTGGAGACTGTGCTGCGCCGCTGCTTCCCGCAGGCCAGACTGCAGCGAGTCGACGCCGATGTCACGACACGCAAGAACGCACTGCGCGATATCCTGGCAGATTTCCGCGCCCACAGGACCGATATCCTGCTGGGCACCCAGATGATTTCCAAGGGGCTGGACTTCCCCGGCGTCACGCTGGTAGGCGTGCTGAATGCCGATTTGGGCCTGAACATACCCGACCCGCGTGCAGCAGAGCGAACATTCCAGCTGCTCACCCAGGTGGCGGGCCGCGCCGGCCGCGGCGACCTGGATGGCGAGGTCATCATCCAGACCTTTAACCCGCAGGCAGGAGCTATCCAGTTTGCTCGCCGGCACGATACTGATGGTTTTGCCGAAACCGAAATGGAACTGCGCCAGCAGATGAATTTCCCACCTTTCTGCCACATGGCTGTCATCACCGCTCGCAGTGAGCAGGAAGATGTAGCCGCCCTGGCCATGGAGACGCTGCACAAACGCCTGCTGGAGGTTCTTCCCCCGCAGGTGCAGATAAGCGACCCTCTCCCCGCACCGCTGGCCAAGGCCTATGGTCAGTTCCGCTACCAGTGCACCCTGAAGGCCACCCGCTCCCGCATCATGGCCGATATCTGCAGCCGCGAGATTGCCGCCATGAACTGCGGCGAAGGCGTGACTCTGACGCTGGATATTGATGCGTATTCGTTCATGTAGAAGCGCAGGAGAGACGCTGATTCTCCTCGGAGCGAGGAACTTCAGTCCCTTACTGCTTGAAGTTTCGGGACTGAAGTCCCGAACTCCGTGAGCTCTCACGTGCACAAAGGCAGCATACTGACGCCATTTTTCGCTCTTTATGGCACAATACAAGATTCCGCAATCTTGAATTCTGCGGTAAAATGCGGAAAAGCACAGCAGAGTCATATGTCTGACCCGAATAAACAACCCAACAAAGTCCCGACCCCAGGAGCCACCCCGAACTGGGGTGTCCTGATTCTTCTGACTGTCATTGCCGGCATCCTCATGGTTGCATTCATGTTCGATGGCTCCCTGGCCGCACCTGGCAAGACCATTTCGCTGGAACAGTTCCGCAAGGATTACAAGGCTGGCAAAGTTGTACTCTCCCAGCCCAAAGATTTCCCCGTGGAGGTGACCCTCAGTGCCTCCGGTACTGAGGGCGTCATCACAGCCTTTGAGTACAAGAACCTTCCTCAGTACCCCAAGGCCGCCTTCTACATGCCCTTCACGGATTCTGATGAAATCCGCGCGCTGTGCAACCGCTTCGGCATCACAACCTCCCGCGTGGAGGACGCCCCGAAGGAACTCCAGGGCGACCGCATCTGGTCCACAGAAGATTTTATCCGCATGGGTGCCGAAGGCCGCATCATCACCACCAATGGCAGCCCGGTTATCTACGAAGCCTCCGGCCAGGGTGTCATCGTGGGCGAATACCGACTGCCACCGGCCACTGCAGCCCAGCTCAAGGACCTGGAGCCCGTACGCGTGGAGTTCAACGCCACCTTCCAGGGGCAGCAGGTGCGTGACCTGCTGGGCAACCAGGTGAAATACATCGTGGAGAGCAACACCTGGCACCTCTTCCTGGTGAATGCCCTGCCCATTCTTCTTTTCCTGTTCCTGCTGTTCTTCTTCTTCCGCGCCCAGGGCGGTGGCCCCGGCGGCGCCATGAAGTTTGCCCGCAGCCGTGCCCGGCTGCTGGACCCCGGCAAGAACAAAGTCACCTTCAAGGACGTGGCCGGTATTTCCGAGGCCAAGGAAGAAGTGTGGGAAATTGTGGAGTTCCTCCGCAATCCGCAGAAGTTCCGTAATCTGGGTGGCACCATTCCCAAGGGTGTGCTCATGGTAGGCCCTCCCGGCACGGGTAAGACCCTGCTGGCCCGCGCCATTGCCGGTGAGGCCGGTGTACCCTTCTACACCATCTCCGGTTCCGACTTCGTGGAAATGTTCGTGGGTGTGGGTGCCAGCCGCGTGCGCGACATGTTTGCCGAGGCCAAGAAGCACAACCCCTGCCTTATCTTCATCGATGAAATCGATGCCGTGGGTCGCCACCGCGGCCACGGCGTAGGCGGCGGGCACGATGAACGCGAGCAGACACTCAATGCCCTGCTGGTGGAAATGGACGGCTTCACAGCTAATGAGAATGTCATCGTCATTGCCGCCACCAACCGAGTGGACGTGCTGGACCCCGCCCTGCTTCGCCCCGGCCGCTCCGACCGCCAGGTGACAGTGAACCTGCCGGATGCCGCAGGCCGCGAGCAGATTCTCCGCGTGCATGCCCGCAAGGTGAAGCTGGCTCCCGAGGTGGACCTCGGAAGTCGGATCGTAGCCATGTCGTTCTGTGAGCCAAGGA
>JAZOTV010000172.1:0-7177 GCA_045657815.1 Akkermansia sp. | reverse complement strand
CCGACAAGAAGTAATTCATTTCTTTTTTCCCCCGGATTAACGCAAAATGAGCGCAGCGCCATTTTGCGTTAATCTTTTTCATCATGCAGACCTTCTACACCGCAGACGAACTGGATACCCTGCCGGCAGATGCCCGGCTGGGCGTTATCGGCAACCCGATTGCCCACTCCAAATCCCCGCAGATGCAGCAGCCCGCACTGGATGCCGCCGGCATTCCCGCCCGCTATGTGCGGCTGCTGGCCGGAACGGAGAATGGCGCCTTCGAGGCCCTGCTCTGCAAGCTGGCCGAGCGCGGGTTCACGGGAGTCAACGTGACGGTACCGTTCAAGAAGAAGGCGCATGATGCCGCCGTGCAGCTCGACCCGCTGGCCCGGCTCAGCGGTGCGGTGAACACCCTGGTGCGCCGGGAGGACGGCTGGCACGGCTACAACACCGACGGTCCCGGCTTCTCCCGTGCCATCGAGGAATGCTGCGGCCGCCCGCTCAGAGAACTCCGCGTGCTCATCATGGGCGCCTGCGGCGGCGCGGGCTCGGCCCTGGCCTGCCAGTGTGCGCTGGAAGGCTGCCCCGCCCTCACCCTGGTGAACCGCCCCCGCCCGGAACTGGCAGAACTGGCCACCCGTCTGGCCGCGCACAGCACGGCCCCGGTCGAGACGCTGCATTTTGATTCCGCCGGACTACCCGCTGCCGTGGCTGCGGCAGACCTCATCGTGAACGCCACCAGTCTGGGACTGCACGAGGGTGACCCCATGCCCCTTTCGCCCAACCTGCTGAGCCCCGGGCAGCTGGTGTACGATATCGTGACCCACGAAACCGCCCTGCACCGCGCAGCCACCGCTCGCGGCTGCACCGCAGAGACCGGCCAGGGCATGCTGCTCTGGCAGGGCGCCATTGCCTTCGAGCACTGGTTCTGCAGCCCGCCCGATATCTCCGCCATGCAGCAGGGCTTGTATGGCTCCTGCCCCGGCTGAGTTCCTCACCACATGAGCCCCAGAGATTTTATAATCGATGGATTTATCGATAACATCTTTGAATTAGCTTATATCCATACCCACCATCCGCAACATCCTGACTACCACAGTCCTGTGCCTTGCGGCGGCATCGTGCGCGGCTTGTGCTGCACCTGAGAAAGCTGTTCTTGAGCAGGCAGAACAGCACATCCGGTTACAGTGGCAAAAATATCCGGAACTAAGCTATCACTCGCTATCCTGCATAGGGACCATGCAGGGAAAGCACAACAAAATGCCCGTCGCGCTTGACCAGAGGGGCGGGCATTGATATAATCCAGAAACCAACAAGTCGCTATCTGTGAAAAAAAAGCGCCTTAACATCCTCCTTGTCCTTTTCGCCCTTCTGCTCTGCGGAACGGCTCTTGTGGCATGCCGCTATGCAACTGTTGAGGCTGGGCATCCGGCTGTTGCCCACATATACCAGAACAGCGGCATTATCAAGACTGTCCACTTCTCCGGCCAGCTCCCCTATCCCCAGGAAATAAGCGATTGGATTGCTCAGAATAATGAGAGGGTCTATCACATAACCCCGGTCAGCTATGTACCGGAAATCAGGCTGACTTTTCCGGAGCTGAACAAGCATTTCGTTTTCCTCTCAGGTGCTGTTACGGACGGCTCCTATGTCCGCGACGCAACGGAGGAGGACAAGCATTCATGAAGTGGCTCCAATCCCAGCCGGGAACAGAGGAAGCCCCTTTCCAATCGAGGCTTCAGTCAATACCTTACAATCTGCAGAAGGATTAATCTGCAAGCAGGCCGGAAAAGAGCAAAAAAAACGCAATGATTCCCACCATTACTGCTGAGCGTTCATTTCTTCTTGAAAACGCTCAGATTACATATATAATATCTGAATGAGCAAACTTGCTGGCATTCAGAAACGAGACCTTTGCGAGTGCAATCGATACATGAGGAGGCTAAGGAAATGGCTTTTGTGCGCCGTAACCATCATGACAATCCTCGGCTCGGGCGCAAAGGCGGATAATCCTAATCCGGATTGGGTCCTTGTCTTCCAGGATGAGTTTTCAACCTCTTCGTTTAACGGCAGGAAATTAAAATGGGGAAACAAGTGGAATAAAATCGACTACGTGACCCACCACGCCCCGGATTGGCGCAAATACCAATCCCGAGAGGATGCTCTCATTGTGCCGGGTAAGGAAAAGAAGACTACTTTTGTACGGCTGAAAGGCGTATACGGAAAGTACAGGAACCAGAGCTGCCAGGCCGGTAATCAGGAAAGCTTTGCCTGCGGTGGTATCTTTACAGACAAGACATTTTCCTTCAGATACGGCTATGTTGAAGTGCGCGCCCGTTTCGATTGCGCGGACGGTGTGTGGCCTGCCATCTGGTTGTTGCCCAGGAGCGGCGGCTGGCCCAATGGTGGCGAGATTGACATCATGGAACACCTTAACCACCAGAAGCACGTGTGGCAGACTATCCATCTGCTGCGCAATTCCGGCAGCGGGGATTCTTCTAACACCGTCAACCCGCAGCCGGCCATCAATGATGCCACCGCATGGCATACCTATGGTGTGGAGTGGGCTCCCGGCCGCATTACCTTTTATGTAGATGGTAAGAAAACAGGTTCCTTTACCCCGGAAGGCTTCACCCATTGGCCATTTGACCGGGAGGTGGAATTCTACCTGCTGGTTGACCAGCAGATAGGCGGCAATTGGCCCGGACAGGCCAACCCCGCACAACTGAAAGCCCGGAGTGCCAACTTCGACATCGATTACGTGCGTATATATTCCTCCCCGGAATACAAGTTCTCCCCCAGGAAGAAGAAAAGCTCAAAGAAAACGGCAAAAAAAACCAAGATCAGGCGCACGGCCCACTCAACAGCCCCATAAATCAGCGCGGCCAAATGCCCCTGCGGAAATAGCATGCTGCGCAAGCATCTGCTCAGGCTACATCAGGAAATTCTGTGTATTCCGCAAGCCTGTTTTATCTCGCTGTCGCGAAGTTTCCCCGTGGCCGGAAAATAGAAAATGGAAAACCAGCCAGCAGCATCTGGCAGCAAGTGCACCTGGATGATATATCCCTGCCCGTCATTCCATGACAAGAAATGACCAGCAGGTTCATAGCGGGCAATCTCGTCCTTTTCTGCCAGCTCCCGGAAGTTAGCCAGCAGTTCATCCCGATTCAAGGCAAAGGGTATGGTGCAGCTTTTCAGTTTTCGCGCAGGAAGAGAGACCTGTTTCTTACGCCTTCTCATTTCACATCAGGCATCCGCATCATTGAGGCAGCATACCGCCATACAGATGCTCAGCAGCAGCCCCATGAAGAAGGTCATGAAGCACTCCAGCCACCAGCACACCGGCATCATTCCCATCCCCTTCAAATCACCTCGTGCTGCACACCGCGGCGAATCAACGAGGGCCGGAGTCTGTTTTGTGCTTAATCGTAAAAAATGCTTTCCCGGTTCCGAACTAACAGCTTGCCGGGTCTCCGGGATTCTGGTAACATGACACCGTAACAAATAATCCTCTTCCAAATACTATGAATCTGAGACCTTTTGTATGTTCTGTGCTGGCAGCTGCGGCATTAGCCGCGCCACTCGTTTCCGCTGCCGGGCCGCAACCGAGTATTGCCCCGGCATCATCCGCACCTGAGGCGGCGTTAGATACGGCGTTTCATGAGGCCGTGCTCAAGTGTTTTCGGTCCTACCGCTATGATGATTCTGCCATGCGTGAGCTACTGCGCCAGGGGGCGAATGTGAATGCGGTGGATGCCGAGGGGAATAATGCGCTGATGCTGCTTATCAAAGCCGCAGATGGTCATAGCGAATACCGAATTCAAAAAGAACTTTTTGAGTTCCTTCGCGATGCTGGAATTGACCTGCATGCCCGTAATAAAGCCGGCTTGACTGCCGCAGAACTAAACTACTGCCTGTATCGTCCCTACGAGTTTCTGAAAAAGGAATTTGAACAAGCCGGCGTTCCGGTAAGCCCCGGGGCACAGCTCTCTGCTGCTGCAGCGGTGAGCAATGTAGCAGAGGTAGAGCGATTGTTGCAATCCGGGGCAGACCCTAATTTCAACCGAGCCTGTGCTCTGTCTCAATGTATGGGGATTATAACAGACGGCCCCAAAAAGAACGAGGTCATCATTGCGGCTCTGCTGCTGCAAGCCGGTGCCGACCCGAACCAGGGGGGAGATTCCCTGATGACGCGCGCGGTGCTCAGTGACTATTCTGAAGAATTGGTGCCTCTGCTCTTGCAGCACGGGTTCCGTGTGCGGGATTTCGATGCGGAAACTACCGGCCAGTGGATAGAGCATCTGCTGGTGCATCGTTCCCCTGCTAAGGTCGAAATCGTTAATCTGCTCATCTGCCACGGTGCGGTGCTGAACGATGAAAACTGGTACACCCCCTACTTCTGTGATTTGGTCACAAATGGCCACGGCAGCTATCAGGATATGCAGCTTGCTCGCCATCTTATCGAGCTGGGACTGGATGCCACCCGCAAGAACGAGGACGGCAAAACCGCCTGTATGCTGGCGCGGGAAAAGAAACTCGGCCTGGGCATTCAGCAGATTCTGGAGGAACCGCAGGCCGTGCTGGCAGAGCTGCAGCAAAAGGCACAGGTAGTGGATGAAGCCGGGCGCACCCAGCTGATGCTGGCTGTGGCAGACCCGCACCGGCCCGCCATTGAGGTGTACAAATGGCTCCGCGCCGGGGTGGATGTGAATGCCCGTGATGCGCAGGGGCGCACCGCCCTTTTCTACATCAACTCCTTCTGCCCGCAGAAAGCCCTGAAAGCAAAGCTGCTCATCGAAGCCGGGGCCGATGTGAACGCCCGCGATGCTCAGGGCCGCACCCCGCTGCTGGCGCTGCCGTATGTGCATAACCTCCGGATACCGCAGCAGCATTCCTGCGCACCCATCATCCGCCTGCTGGCAGAGGCCGGGGCAGATCTGAATGCCTGCGATAAGGATGACTACACGCGCCTAGAGCTTATGCAGCGCCGCGGAAATCTGAGTCTGCCGGACTCGGAATGCGTGATGCTGCTCCAACAGCTTGGCTGCGCCCCGCGCCCCGAAAGATAGAATAAATAAGCCAGCCCCCTCCTGCGAGACCATGACCCGCACCCGGCAGCCCCTCATGGTCTGCGTTCATCAATTTTTCCGGGACAAATGGATTGCAGCAAATGGTTATACCAGACTTCACGAGTATCCAGTTCGTCGCAGAATGCAGTATACTCCGCCTCCTTTGCAAAAAATGGTCGCACCAGCTCCCGGGCGCCGGCATACAGGCCGGCAAGCCCGCGGCGAACCTTGCGCGCCAGGTGCAGCCAATGCAGCACAAAGGCAATTTTCTTCAACACAAAAAACGAGAGAAGATTCAATAGAATTCCCAGGGCATAGGATACCCCAATGGCGTACCAGAACTGGTCATGCCCCGGCCACAGCATGAAAGGCACTCCCATGCAAAGCGCCAGCTGCAGCACCCACATGATATAGGAACGGCTCACCAGATGCCCCAGCCCCAGAAACGGCACTGCGATATTCAGACACCCGCACCCGGCATCGCGAGCCGAGCCGAAAAAGTGGGGCAACACTACACCAAGCAACATAGCTGAAAACCAGCTGCGTGCTCGCCCCTCCTCCTGGTACTTCGCCACCAATGCGTGTATCTCCTTGGCGGCAAGTTTGCGCAGCTCGACCGGCGCCATGCCAGCAACGGACTCCGGCGTAAGCGACAGAACGGATTCGTACGGCTTATTCATAATCTTGCAGAATATCAAGTACGAGCCATATTACCACAGACCTGACCTCATGGCAAGCTTCACCCGATGATGCTTCATGAGGCTCCTGAGATATTCAAGTAGCTGGGGCGCACCATCAGACAATGGTTTGAGCCAATTATCCGCATGTGGCGCTTTACGAAAAGCAACGGAATCACGGAAGGCTTCCACCGTAAAATGAAATTAATTCAACGCCGCGCCTATGGCTATCGTAACTTTCAGAACTACCGATTGAGAGTGTTAATTGAATGTGGGCACATTGTGATATGAAAATCCAAATTCCACACTTTTTGCTATTGCCCCAGGAAAACAGCGTATCAGGTCACCTGATACGCTGTTTTACGAAGCCTGAAATTAACGAGCCGCCTGCTTGGAAAAGTTTTGACCGGGAATCGCGTTTTTTGCTTTTGGTACGTTCACCCTATGCAAATAAGGAATAGATTGTAATATATTGGATAGAAGCCTTATGTGAGAGCTACTTCTGTACCGGGCGCGTCTGCATGTGGCATCCCTACATGCGGTGTTCGATTCCCTGCGATAGAATTGGGTTATGTTTTAACGTAAGCCGTTGTACGGGAGGCTCCGATTTTTCGAATTTCACCGTTATCAAGCATCTGTTTCAAGGTTCGTTCGATGAGGGAAATACTGATATCAGGGCAAGCTGCCAAAATGTCAGCTTTGCGGATTTTACCCGGTTTTTGTTCAAACATCATTCTGATGCGTTCCATCTTATTAAGTTTTGCAGTGGTAACATGCTCCACCCGTCTCTCAAACTCCCGATAAGCTTTGAGGATGATGCCCAGCTGATATTGTAAGAATGGGAGATAGTTATTATTCCCCACATCCCAGCCGGTGCTGCTCTCTTGTAGTGTTTCGTAATAGCTCTGCTTGTTTTCTTCAATCAATTTCTCCAGGCTGATATATTTACCCACAATATAGCCCTGCTGATAAAGCAGCATAAGCGTGAGCAGTCGGCTCATACGCCCATTGCCGTCATTGAACGGGTGAATGCACAGAAAATCGAAAACAAAAAGTACCAGTAATATCAAAGGATCACAAACCTCCTGTTCAACGGCCTGTTTGTATGCATCGCACAGAGAACGCATCGCATCAGGTGTTTCAAATGCCGGAGTCGGGGTGAAACGGATATGCTTGTTGCCCACTGCATCCGTCTCAGCTATCAGATTATCAGCATTCTTCCAGTGCCCCCCCATGCCGGAAGGGTGGAATGAATATAAATCCCGGTGCAACTGCAAGATGGTATTCGGATTCGCTGGAATATACTCGTAATTCTCATGAATGGTTCGCAGCACATCCCGATACCCTGCAATTTCCTTTTCATTGCGGTTGATGGGCTCTACCCTCTGCAAAACCAAATCTTTTAATCTCACGTCAGAGGTATAGATGCCTTCAATTCTATTGGAAGCA
>JAZOTV010000171.1:0-2841 GCA_045657815.1 Akkermansia sp. | reverse complement strand
TACGCTGTTTTACGAAGCCTGGAGCATAGCGGATTCGAACCGCTGACCTTCTCAATGCCATTGAGACGCTCTACCAACTGAGCTAATACCCCGTTCTGTTTTCGCCCTCTGGTGAGGACGGCGGGAGTATACACGGGCAGGACGCTTTTGGCAAGTAAAAAATCGTATTTTTCTCATTTTTCTTTTCCAGGGGTAACAAAAAGCCTCCCGACACGGAGTCGGGAGGCTTTTTGGCGTCGATTGATGAATGAAGAAAATCAGGCCTGGATTCCCAGAGCTTCCTCGGCCATGAGCTTGCAGCCGCGGAGGTCGAGTTTGCCGGTGGCGAGCACGGGTATGGATTCCACCGGGACGAGATATTTCGGGGCCCAGAGGGTGGGCACGGACTGCTCAGCCAGCATGGTGCGGATGGAGGAGAGGATTTCCTTTTCCTCAGAGCTGCGCTGGTGCTGCGGCAGAGCAGAAAGGAGGACGAGGGCTTCGCCCTTCTGCGGGTCGCTCACGCCGGCGATGGCAATCTGCACGCCATCCTCAGCGCTGAGACCGAAGCCCTGGGAGAGGGCGAGCTCCACACCTTCGTGCGGCACCATTTCGCCACCAATCTTGGAGAAGCGGGAAAGGCGGCCTCCCAGGGTGAGGAAACCGTTGAGGTCCATCTGGCCTATATCGCCGGTTTTGAACCAGCCGTTGTGGAAAATCTCCTTGTTGAGTTCGGGGCGGCCGATGTAGCCGCTGAACACGTTGGCACCCTTGAACCAGATCATGCCGCGCTCGGTAAGCGGAAGCTCCTTAGTATCGTCATCCAGGTCGGTGATGCGGATGGCGATGCCGGGAAGCATGGCGCCGATGCTGGGGCGCACGGTACCGGGCACAAAGAATTTGGAACCGGGCACGAGATCCACGTTGGGCATGTTGGCACCGATAACCGGGGAGGTTTCGGTAAGGCCGTAGCCCTCCAGCGGGTACACGCCGCACTTGTCGATGAACTCCTGCTCCAGGTCGGGCTGCAGCTTTTCAGCACCCAGCACGAAGTAGCGCACGCTTTCGTAGGTATCGGCCTCAGCGCGGCGAAGCATGGCACGGCCGAAGGTGGGTGTGGCGCATACCAGAGTGAGGCGGTACTTCTTGATGAGCTCGTTGAGCGTGCGGGCATCGGTCGGGTTCGGGTAGGAGCAAACCATGCAGCCCGTGAGCAGCGGCAGCATCATGGTCACTGTCATGCCGAAGCTGTGGAAGATGGGCAGACTGGCCAGGAAGCGGCAATCCGTGAGGTCCAGACGGCAGGCGCACTGGCCGGCATTGGCCAGCACCATGCGGTGGGTAAGCACCACCCCCTTGGGCTCACCACTGGAGCCGGAGGTGAAGAGCATCACGGCTTCATCGTCGCCACGGTGTTCATCCGTCTTGAACATGCTGCAGATGAGGGAGGCGGGAGCCATCTTGGCCGTCATCACGTTGGTGATGAGGGTGAGCTTGGGAGTCTTCTGCAGCAGGTCTTCCACCAGGATGAGCTTATCCTCCGACGGCCAGGGGAACTGCGGCAGCTTCTGCATGAACTTGCGGGCTGTGATGAAGGTCTTGAGACCGGCCTGGCGCACGGTGCTTTCGAATGCAGCGGCGGAGGTGGCGTAGTTGATCATCACCGGGGTGATACCGGCCAGCAGGCAGCTCAGCGTGGCAATCACGCCACCGGCACCGGGAGGCAGAATCACGCCGATGCGGCGGTCATCGCGCTTGCGGAGCATCTTGGCCACGGCCATGCTCACGCCCAGGGCCTTGAAGTTCGGCAGCGCACCGCCGGTCATGCCATCCACCACCTCGACCTTCGGGAAAGCCTTCATGGCGTGCACAAGATTGGTGGTGAGAGAGGTATCCAGGAGCGGGCGGGCGGCAAAAATCTCAGCCCCCTTCTCCAGCCAGGCAGCCATGATGCGGGCCCCCGTCTGCGGGCCTGCGGCAATCTTGGGCAGGATGCAGAATTCCTCGTGGCAGGCGGGATCAGCGCTTTCACGGTAGAGCGTTCTGAGCGTGTCGCCATAATGCCCCAGGAAGAGGGGCACCGTGGAGATATGCAGGCTGCCTACGTGGCGAAGGAAGGGGGAAGGCACATCGCTGTACGTACCGCGGTGCTTGGCCACCTTGCCCGGCAGGAACACCACGCTCACGCCGTCGGCCATGCGGGCGCGAATCTGCTCACGCACTGCCAGGGAGGTGGTATTGCGGAAATCGAAATGCTCGATCTCCGCCTTACTGGCCTTGATGAATTTCATGAGTTCCTCCTCCGGTTCAAAGGAGGGGTCAACCAGATAGCACACCTTGTCACCCAGCAGACGGTGCAGCGCCTTGGCTGCCTCAACGCTGAAGCGGTTGGGCATGTAGAATCCGGGAGTTACGATATTTTCCTTACCGTGTACAACGATTTTTGCCATAATGATGAATTAAGAGGGTTGGAGATGATAAGTATCAAGGGTTAAGCTGTTTCTGAGCAGGAGCATAGCCGGCCTCGGCAGCCTGCTGCAGCAGCCGGGTGGCCTCCTGCTCGTTCTGTTCGCCACCCAGTCCCTGGCGGTAGCACATGGCCAGGGTGAACTGAGCCTCCGGGAGCCCCTGCTCTGCCGCGATGCGGCACCAGCGGATGAACTCAGTCTGGTTCACGGCCATCCCCTCACCCAGCACATACTGGCGAGCCAGGTTGAACTGGGCCACGGGGTCGCCGGCCTCTGCCTTGGGCAGCAGGGCCTCGGACTCTGCATTCAGAGCAGGAAGCTCTGCGGGCACAGGCTGCTCTGCAGACGAGGTCTCCGGCGCGGGGACGGGTTGCTCAGCGGGGGCAGGTTGCTC
>JAZOTV010000170.1:0-10408 GCA_045657815.1 Akkermansia sp. | reverse complement strand
GCACAATAATTTGTCTTCCTAAGACCGCTTGGCCTCCGACTTTGAGCTTCTCGTGCAGTTCCTCCACGTTAGTCATGGAGAAGTCACCCTGGAGCATCAGGGTGCGGGTGGGCCAGTTCGAGCGGCGCAGGAAGGGATGGCAGGTGCCTTCCTCATACTGTACGCCACTGGTGCCATAAAGCATGTGCCCCATGAGCACCTCACCACCGAAGTTGAAGTGCTTTTTGAAGGTGATGGCATCTGTGCCGTTGATGATACCGTCCTCACGCATATGGCGCAGGTTGCGCTGTTGCTGCGTGAAGAGGTCGGTGAGCGCGGAGCCGCCTACCGCACGGGAGCGGAAGATATACGGCTCACCCAGCGGCATGTTCAGCTTTACGCTGCCGAATCCGGCACCGTCCTGGCCGCGGTTGCGCTGCTTTTCCATCAGCAGGAAAAGCTTGTTGAACGCCCACTCCGGGTTCCCGTACTTCTCTTCGAAGTAGGAAAGAGGTTTGAGCAGACGAATGGATGCAGACATACAGTTGTCTCTCCTTTCGGGGGTTACTTGCGTACAGTTACCTTGATGCCCTTGCCCTCGCGCATAGTGCCGATGACAGTGCCACCGGGGCCGGCGGTAAGGGCTTGCTCCACCTGGTCGGGGGAGACGATGGCTACCCAGCCGATACCCATGTTGAAGGTGTGGAAGCGGTCTTCTGCGTCAACGAACTGCAGCACCTTCTGGGCGGGCTCGTTGTTCCAGTAGGGGATTTCGAGGTCGGCACCCTTGTCGCCGAGGAAGCGCTCCAGGTTCTCGGGCAGACCACCGCCGGTGATGTGGGCGTAGGCCTTCGGGGTGATGCCGAGCTTGCGCATGTCGTACACCACGTCATGGTACAGGCGGGTGGGGGCGAGCAGGTCGCGGAGTTCTTCCTTGGTAAGCAGGTCGGGGTTCTGGGCCAGCACGCGGCGTACCAGGCTCCAGCCGTAGGCGTGGAAGCCATCGCTGGGGTAACCGATGAGGATATCACCCACAGCTACCTGGGAGGGGTCAATCATTTCGCTCTTCTCAACGCAGCCGATGCTGAAGCCAGCCATTTCCACGAGGCCCTCGGGTACCACACCGGGCATTTCGGCGGTTTCGCCACCGGCCAGAATGCAGTTGCAGCTTTCGAGGTAGTCGCACATACCGGCCACCAGGCGGGTGATGCGGGGGCGCTCGGTTTCCAGGTTGGAAATGCCGAGATAGTCGAGGAACATGAGGGGATCGCCACCGGTGGTGAGCAGGTCATTCACGTTCATGGCCACCAGATCCTTGCCGGCGGTCTCGAGCATGTCCATATCAAAAAGGATTTCGGTCTTGGTGCCCACGCCGTCTGTGCCGGTTACAATCACCGGTTCCTTGTAGGAAGACAGGTCGTAAGCAGCAGCGAAAAGGCCGAAAGCATTGCAGAGCTGACGGTTTTTCTGTGTGCGCTTCACGTGTGCACTGATATCAGAAACAAAAGACTGCGCCTCAATAGTGTCGACGCCGGACTGCTTGTAAGTGAGATTGCCGGACATAATAGCTTGAATCATCGCTTGGATGCGCGCGCATTATACATGAGAAACGCCCGATTGGCAAGCCGATTCTGCTGCCTTTTTCCAACTGATTTCTATCCGTCTGGATAAAAGCGCACCTGCTTGATATCAAGCAGGTGCGCAATGAAACGGGTATGGGTGAATCAGCGGTTCTTGTGGCGCATGCAGATGCGGTATTTCACGCGGTCTGCTTCGTGGTTGCATTCCACTTTGGAGCAAAGCTCGTGAATAATCCTGTTTGATTCAATATCCACCGCTTCCGCGCCGAAGGGAAGCAGCACTTCCATGCTCATTTCTCGTGTGTGTTCAGAGTAACGGAAATAGAAATCCAGCGTTCCTTTATCCAGCGGCAGCACGCGGAACAGCGCATTGCCGATAAGCTGGGCCTTTCGCATGCTTTCGCGCGTCAGGAAATATTTGTTGCAGTATGCCTGCCATTCGGATTTGAGCAGGAAACGGTCGTAATCCGGGCTATGGAACGCAAAGTGGAAATCTCGGATGCGGTTCACAAACACACGCGTGCGCTCGCGCTTGGGATGCTCGAAAATTTCCTCCGGCGTGCCGATTTCGTAGATGATACCATCGTCCATGTAAACCACACGCGTGCTTACATCGCGCGCAAAGCTCATTTCGTGGGTTACAATGGCCATGGTCATTCCCTGTCGGGCCAGAGCGCGGATAACGGAGAGCACCTCACTTACCATGGTGGGGTCCAGGGCAGAGGTAGGCTCATCGAAAAGGATGATTTCCGGGTCCATGGAAAGGCAGCGGGCAATGGCGGCACGCTGCTTCTGACCACCGGAAAGTTCCTCCGGCATGGCATCTGCCTTTTCGGCCATGCCCACCATTTTGAGGAGTTCCTTAGCCTTTGCTTCGGCATCCTGGCGGCTCTTGCCCAGCAGCTTGACGGGGCCAATGCACACATTCTCCAGCACGGAAAGGTGGTTGAACAAGTTGAAGGACTGGAATACCATGCCCATCTTCTGGCGGAGCTTGGAGGCATTGATATGCCCATTCAGCACTTCTTCGCCATCGATGATAATGCTGCCACCTGTGGGTTGCTCCAGCAGGTTAAGGCAGCGGAGAAAGGTGCTTTTTCCAGTGCCGGACGGGCCGATGATGGAGATGACCTCACCGCATTTAATGTTCAGATTAACATCGCGCAACACTTCAAGATTGCCGAATTTTTTCTGGAGGTGTTTGATTTGAATCATCGTTTCGTGAGAAAAGTGAGAGACATTTCAGGGAATCAGCAGACTTTGCGGCCGATGCGGTCGAGAATGTAGGTGAAGACCCATGCAATCAGGAAGTACATGAGGGCTACCATGAGCAGCGGGAAGAAGGGATCGAAAGTGCGTCCGCGGATGATGTAGGAAGCGCGGGTCAGGTCTGCCACGGCCACGTAACCCACAATGGAGGTGTTCTTGATGAGGGAGATGAGCTCGCCCTTATACACCGGAAGCACGCGCCGCACAGCCTGCGGCAGCACAATGTGGCAGAAGGTGCGCACCGGGGTGAAGCCGAGAGCAATGCCGGCCTCTGTCTGGCCCTTATCAATACTGCTGATGGAGGTGCGGAACATTTCGCTCACGTAAGCTGCAAAATTCATGGCAAAGGTAATGATTGCCACCGGGGTGTTATCGAACTGGGTGAAGGCTACATAGCACATCATCATGAGCAGCACCAGCACGGGCGTTCCGCGCATAACGTCAATATATACTCTGGCAATATTACTCAGGACCCGGTTGCTGCTCATGCGCAGGTAGCAGATGAAGGCTCCCAGAAGGGTACCCAGCAGCGCGGAGAAGAAGGAAATGTAGACCGTGACTTTCAGACCGTCCCAGAGGAGCATGTAGCGGCGCTCCTCAATGATATTACGGATGAAGCTGCGCTTGATATTACCCCAGATACCCAGCACCTGGTGCCCTTCATTGCCGGTCACGATGGACGGGTGGGCATTCTTGGTGAGCACGGCTACGCGGGAGTGGCTGTCATAGTACGGTTCGGAGAAAAGCACGCTTTCTGCGCGTTCTTCCGTAATGAGAATACCGGAGGCCGCCATATCTGCCTTGCCAGTGGTGGTGGAGGCAATGAGCGAGTCATACTCCATTTCCACAATTTCCACCGGGCGGTTGATGTAGACGGAGAAACGCTGAATCAGCTCGGCATCGAAACCGGCAATTTTCTCATTTTTAATGAAGACGATAGGCTCGGTGCAGGGCTCCATGGCCACGCGAATGGGCTCGCCAGTGGTGGGCAGGGGGAGATTCGGCATCTCTGCCGTATCGAAATTCTTAATCCAGCGATCCATGATAGGCTGGAGTTCTCCGTTGGCTTTCAGCTGGCGGATAAAGGCGTTGAACTGCTCGCAGAGTTCCTGGTTGTGCTTACCGAATACCACGCCCATCTGGCAGGGCGGCACCGGGCTGTCAGGCAGAATGGTCACGCCCTCTGTCTTGCGCACCAGCGCGTAGCAGATGACATCATCCATGATGGCGCCGTCGCATTTTTCCTGTTGCAGGGAAAGCATCATGTCTGCCTCGGTATCAAAGCGGTCGAGCTTGATATCCGGATAATGTTCCTCTACATAGATATCCTGCACGGTGGAGGAAGGTACTGCCAGTATTTTTCCGCGCAAATCTTCAAAACAGGCAATCTTTTTGCTGGCCTGCTGTGTAGGTTCGACGCTGGACTCCGAACCCTGCGTCGGAGCTGCGGCGAGCATGACATAAGCAACTAAAGTTGCTACAATATGAAGTGTTTTTTTCATGTTGTACAACCCGGGGGGGGAATCACCCCGCGCGCGAATATTAACACACCCTCGCTATTTTGCAAGCTAAATGTTAGCCCCTCGGCCAACTTATTGCAATTCCTGTTACTTCTCTGTGAATTGCTTTGGAAGTCTTGTTTCGTAAAAAGGAAGTCACCCGGGAGCCGAAGCTCCCGGGTGCCCAACTACCCTATGAATCGGACCCTTTCGAGCCCGGGAATCTTGTTTTACGTCCGATCCCGAAGACGGCGTCAGTATATCTGCTTTTCGGTATCTCGTCAAGAGAAAATGAGTCAAAATAACATTTTTTACGTAGAAAAATATGATTTTTGTGGTGCTGAATGTTGCGAGCCGGGGGTAAGGAATTTTTTCATTGGTGTCGGGAAACAATCTTGCCATTCATGAGCTTTGGGCTACAATGGAGGGAGATATGGCAGAATTCCGGGAGATTGCAGATGTGCAGGAGGCGCTGCTGACTTATTTCGGCTTCGATGCTCTGCGTTCGGGGCAGGATGAGGTGGTGCAGGCTGTGCTTTCTGGGCGGGATGCCCTGGGTATCATGCCCACGGGCGGCGGTAAGTCGCTTTGTTACCAGCTGCCGGCGCTGTGCAGGCCGGGGTTGACGGTTGTGGTGTCACCCCTGATTGCGCTGATGAAAGATCAGGTTGATGCATTGCAGGCCCGGGGTATTCCAGCAGCTGCGGTGAATTCATCACTCGGTGCGGAGGAATACCGCCAGGTGATGCAGGCCTTGCGTAACGGTGAGCTGAAGGTGGTGTATGTGGCGCCGGAGCGCTTTGCGCAGGAGGGGTTCATGAATCTGCTGCGTAGTTTGGGAATTTCGCTGCTCGCAGTGGATGAAGCGCATTGTCTGAGCCAGTGGGGGCATGATTTTCGCCCGGATTACCTGCGGCTCGGGCGTGTGCGCGAGGCCTTGGGGTATCCGCAGACGGTGGCGTTGACGGCCACTGCCACGGAGCATGTGCGGGAGGATATTCTGAATACACTGCAACTGCGGGAACCGTCGGTTATCATCAGTGGTTTTGCCCGCGAGAATCTGGATTTTGCCATCACGCACTGTGAAAGCCGCAAGGCGAAGTTTGAGCGTATTCACCAGATAGTGAAGCGTTGGAAAACAGGCATTGTGTACTGCTCTACCCGTAAGAATGTAATGCTGGTGTTTGAGGAGCTGGCCGCACAGGCGGTGAATGCCGTGGCCTATCACGCCGGCATGACGGATGAGGAACGCGAGTTCTCTCAGAATGCCTTTGTTTCCGGACGGGCAGATGTTGTGGTGGCTACAAATGCGTTTGGAATGGGCATCGACCGGTCAGATGTGCGCTTTGTGGTGCATTTTGAGATACCCGGCAGCGTAGAGGCCTATTACCAGGAGGCAGGCCGCGCTGGGCGAGACGGCGAACCTGCCGCTTGTGAGCTGCTTTTTAACCACGCAGACCTGAAAACGCAGGAATTCTTTTTCGAGGGGAGCAATCCGCCGCTCCCGCTTATCCGCTCATTGTATAATTTTCTGCGTTTCGAATGCGAGCCGACCACGCATGAATTGCATATCACGGTGGATTCCATGGCCGAACGCCTGGGGAAGGATGTCAACCCTATGGCGGTGGGAACGGCGCTTTCCTGCCTGATTCATGCCGGGGCAATTCAGCGGTTCGATGTGCCGGGGCAACTTACCAAGGGAACCCGCCTGCTGCATCCGGAGCTTAATTTCGAGTGTCTGGAGATTGACCGTGCCGCTCTGGAGGAAAAAGCCCGGCGGGATCATCTGAAGATTGAGTCTATGACCCGCCTTGCATATTCCACCGGGTGCCGCCAGCAGTGGATACTGCGTTATTTCGGTGAACCCAATGCGGAACCGTGCGGCCATTGTGATATGTGCTCAGCAGTGGATGATGGGGAGCGCGAGGAAGTGAGCGGCGAGGAGCTGCTTACGGTACGTAAGGCGCTGGCCGGTGTAGCGAGAGCATCCAGACGAGGGGCAGATGGTGAATGGGTGGGGATTTATGGGCGTGGAAAGATTATGGACATGCTCCGAGGTGCCAGAAATGCCTCCATGAACAATCATCTCTCTTCTCTTTCCACATATGGTATTCTCAGGAACCTTACAGATGCAAAAATGAAGGCCCTCTTCCGGGCTATGCAGGAGGCCGGCCTGCTCCAGCGTTCGGGGGATGAGATGCCGCTCATCACGCTCAGTGCTGCTGGTGAGGATGTGATGCAGAGCCGCACCCAGCCGCGTATGTCGCGCCGGGGCTGGGCAGGTGCCACTGCCATGCTCAGAACGCAGGCTGCCCGGCAGAATAAGGCCCGCAACCTGCTGGAGGGAATGGGCCTGGGGCGTCTGGATAAGGAACTGTATGAGCATCTTGCAGAGCTCCGCCGTGACCTGGCCGCAGAATACAATATGCCGGCTTACCGCATTATGCACAATGAGACCCTGAGGGCTATGGCCACAGTGAAGCCAACCACGATGGAGGCCGCAGAGCGGCTCAAAGGGGTGGGCCCGTGGCTGCGCACGCATGGCCTGCGTGCCTTCGTGGAGCTTATTCAGGATTATGAGGAAGGCTGAGGGCTTCAGCGTATGCCCTTGTACTCATAGCCTGCCCGGGTGATTGTTTCGGCCAGCAAGGCTTCGTCCAGCGGGGGGTCTGAGGTGATGCTGACGCTGGCGGTTTTGTGATCGGCCGTAGCTTCTGTCACCCCGGGCAGGGCGCAGATTGCCTGAACTACATGGCGTTCGCAGTGCGGGCACATCATGCCCTCTACGGAAATGGAGGTGGTGTTCATTCGATTTTGGCTGATTTTTGGAAGTTGAATATGCCGCAGCCTCAGGGCATTGCCAACCACGCAGAGACTGCTCAGGCTCATGGCAGCAGCGGCCACTCCGGGATTAAGCAGTAGCCCGGTTGCAGGATAGAGCGCACCAGCAGCCAGGGGAATGGCCAGTATATTGTATAAAAGTGCCCAGAAGAGGTTCTGGCGAATGGTGCGGATGACTGCCCGACCCAGCTCCAGCGCCCCGGCTGCATCCATGAGCTCGCTTCGCGTCAGGATAATCCCTGAGCTTTCTATGGCTACATCTGTGCCAGCCCCGATGGCGATTCCGACATCTGCGCGGGTGAGCGCGGGGGCATCGTTGATGCCGTCGCCCACCATGGCCACGCAATACCCCTCTGTCTGGAGCCTGCGCACCATTTCTTCCTTTTCCTGCGGGGTTACTCCAGCGTAGTAGAGCTCAATTCCTGCCTGGCAGGCGATGCTGCGCACCGTTGCTTCGTTGTCCCCGCTCATCATCAGGACGCGAAGCCCGTGGTTCTGCATCCATTTCACCGCTTCCGCGCTACCGGGTTTGAGGGAATCTGCTACTCCGATAAGTCCCATGTAATGCCCGGCCTGAGCAAAGAAGAGAGGAGTAAGCCCTGGAGGAACGGCAACGGGAACCGCTATGTTATGCTCGCGCATGAGTTCTGCATTTCCAGCCAGCGCCTCTTCTCCGTTCAGTACAGCGCGTACACCGCGGCCTGGAAGGTATTGCAGCTGTTCAATCTGCTGTGCAGCAAAGGAATCTGTATATTGGCGAATGCAGCAGGCAAGGGGGTGGGTGTTGTTCTGCTCCAGGGTGGCTGCCAGCTGAAGCAGAGTGTTGCGGCAGATTCCTTCTGCCGGCAGGATACATCTGACTGTCGGCTTCCCGCTGGTGAGGGTGCCGGTTTTATCCAGGATAATGGCATTGATGCGGCTGGCGTTTTCCATGGTGCAGCCATCGCGGAAAAGTATACCGTTCTCGGTTCCACGCCCCGCGCCCACCATGATTGCCACCGGCGTGGCAAGCCCGAGCGCACAGGGACAGGAAATAACCAGCACCGCTATGGCGCAACCCAGCGCGAAGGACAGCGTGGCACCACAGAGCAGCCATACCAGCGCCGTGAGCATGGCTATGCCGATGACCACCGGCACAAAGAGGCTCGCCATCTGGTCTGCGAGCCTTGCGACCGGGGCTTTTGTGGCCGCAGCTTCGCCAACAAGGTGAATCACCTGGCTCAGCGAGGACTCTGCGCAGGTGCTGCGGGCTATTGCCTGCAAGGTTCCGTTGCCGTTTATGGTTCCGGCATAGATGCAACTGCCAGTCTGTTTGAGCACGGGGATACTTTCGCCGGTCAGGCTGGAATCATCGATAGCCGAGCATCCTTCTGTAACGATGGCATCCACCGGAATCCTCTCTCCCGGCGCTATCATCAATACATCTCCGGTCTCCACCTCATTGGCGGGAATGAGCAGGGGGGTACCGCTGCGCAGTACCATGGCGTTTTTCGGCAGCAGTGCCTTAAGTTTGCGGAGTGCCTCGCCGGTGCGCCCGGTAGCGCGGCTTTCCAGCCATTTTCCCAGCGTGATATAGGTGAGAATCATAGCGGCGGATTCCACATAGATGGTTCCGCTGTGCAGGTACAGCATATCCAGCAGACTGTAAAGAATAGCCATGGTGGCCCCCAGGGAAACGAGGGTGTCCATGTTCGGCGCACGCTGAACCACCGCCTTGGTGCCTGATATGAAGAATCGGCGGTTCAGAATGAGAATGGGAAGGAGCAGCAGAAACTGCGCAGCTGTGCTCCAGTCTCCTGGTAGAAAGTGGTGCAGCGCCACCATGGGCAGAAGGCAGAGGAACGAATAAATCAGGCGATTCCGGATAGATGTATCCTGTGGGCTGCCGGGAGCACCCGGGCTTGCGCCGTAGCCGGCGCGTTCTACCGCTGCAATAATGCCCGCTTCTGTCTGCTGCGCTTCATCATATTGCACCTGCATGCTGTGGGTCAGCAGGTTTACCTGGACCCGGGCAACGCCGGGCAGGGGGCAGACTGCTTTTTCCACTCGTGCCGAGCAGACGGCACAACTCATGCCTGTCACGCTGAACCGCTGTGTAATCATGGGTTTCAGCCTTAGTTAGCAGGCGGGAAAGAGCAAGGTGTTACTCTGACATGGAGCCGGCTGTTGCCAGTATTTCATCCATGCTTTCGGAGCGGGAGCAGCTGAAAGCATCGCGCCCGGTGTTATCCTTCTGGGTGGGGTCTGCGTTGTGCTGCACCAGCAGGCGGGCTATGCTGCGGTTCTCATTGATTACCGCATGCATGAGCGGAGAAACACCGTTTTCATCGCACATGTTGGGGTTTGCCCCGAGCTGCAGCAGTATCTGGGTACATTTCTGGTTGTTGCTGAGTACGGCGGCAACCAGCGGCGTGAGCGATTCGGTCTGGCGGTCGAAATCAAATCCGCCCTTGCGCTGGGAAAGGATGTGCAGCAGTTCGTGGTGGCCGTTTTCGGCGGCATGCAGGGCTGCCTTCAGGATGATTTCCTCTGCCTGTTCCGCTTCGGGTTGGGCCAGAAGACCGCGCACGGCCACTTTCTTGCCAAGAATGGCTGCAAGCTCCAGCAGCGTGCGTCCTTCGTTATCTACCAGGGAGTAGGGATTGTTGTGCCCTTTTTGCCACTGGGCGTTCAGTTCATTGTAGGCGGCCAGTTCTTTGCGGTAATCTTTTTCCTGGCGCATGGTTACCCAGCTGCAGGAACAGAAAATGAGATATACCATGCTCCAGACTACAGACATGACCGCTTTTCGTCTGGCGAGTGCCTGGGCAATGCTCAGCAGCCCGTTTACCAGAAAGCCGGAAACGCAGAGTGTGAGCAGTGCGATTTCGATGGTATCACTGGTTTCCACACCCATGCTCACCTTCCAGGAAAGCAGTGCAATGACTATCAGCAGCAGAAAAGGATTGGTGATGTCCTTCATAAGAGTAGGTTATGTGAGAGATTGAAAAGAGATATGTTGAGAAGGTGTCAATTTGCAGCGGGCTCCTCCTTGGCCGGGGTTTCTTCCTTAGCCGGGGCTTCTTCCTTAGCCGGGGTTTCTTCCTTGGCCGGGGTTTCTTCCTTGGCCGGGGCCTCTTCCTTGGCCGGGGCTTCTTCTTTAGCCGGGGTTTCTTCCTTGGCCGGGGCCTCTTCCTTGGCCGGGGCCTCTTCCTTGGCCGGGGTTTCTTCCTTAGCCGGGGTTTCTTCCTTGGCCGGGGC
>JAZOTV010000169.1:0-3167 GCA_045657815.1 Akkermansia sp. | reverse complement strand
CCGCGGGCTCCGTCATGTTTTGCTTGTTGCAGGGGCTGCGCCCGCTGACGCGGGCTTACCCCTGCCTCTCCTCTATAGCCCCTCCGGGGCATAAAGTTCCGCAGGCTTCGCCTGCCCGACAAACTCCAATTTGGCGCAGCATTCTTTGGGATACATGTGGGTAAATGGAGATTTGCAGGGGTGCCGACGAGCGATAGCAAACGGAATTTTCAATGCAATCCGCTCATTGAAGGCAGTTGCCGGGCATAAAGGAGGAGTGAAGCCTTACTGGCTCCCGGAAATTTGCCATTTCTATGTTTAGTCAGGTAATCCCAGGGCCTTGAGTATCTCCTCCCGCAGGTCATCGTAGTGGCTCTGCCTCTTGGGTTTGCAGACGAGAGCCCGATTCAGTCCGATGTTGATTTTGCCCAATTCATTGCCTTGTTCATCGAGAAACTCGAACACGTCACAGCTGATGAATACGCCTGCGAAGTCGATACCGCAGGGAACGAGGTGCATCCATGTGGGGGCTGTGGCCCAGCGCTGCACCAGCTGGCGGAATTTATCGTTCACCGGCATGGTGGGCAGCTCTTTTTTTGTAGTTTCCAGGCTCCAGCAATCATTGCCGGCCTGGCGAATGTGAACGAGCCGCACCTGCGCAGCTTGCTGCATGAGCCGCTGGTACTTTGCGCGCTCTTCATCTTTCATGATGCTGCCGGCCAGATACGGGATGCCATTGTCCAGATATCCCCGCTCCGGAGCATCCGGGAAAAGTTCCTTCGGAGGGATCGGTACATAGCCTTCTTTCAGAGCTTCCTGTTTGTACACTTGCCAGTATACCTGCTGGCAGCTGCTCATGAGCAGGAGAATGGGGAGTAGAAAATGCTTTTTCATATCTGTTGCCGACCGTGTAATAAATTAAATCAATATCGAGCGTTTTATGCTCCCGCCATAGCGATTCGAAGCCTCGGAGCCAGTTTTTCGCGGGTAATGGTTCTGAAATGCAGCTTCGGCGGTGTATTGATGCTGCGGAGCTTGGTGCTGAGGTTAAAATCCAGGCGGGTGATGAGGCGGTCATTCCAGAAATCGGCGTGCAGGATGATGTGCGCCGGGTTCAGTGTGCAGGTAAGCAGCTGGAGCAGACGTGCCAGCATTTCCTCGACCATAGCGTGGTCTGCGTAGTCCAGGGTGGCCCAGTCCTGGGGCAGGGGGAGATGCTGCAGCAGCGGGCAGGGGGTCACAACATGGTTTCTTCTTAACGCGCCCTGCGGAGCTTCGCCTCTCAGCAGGAGCAGGGTGAGGGCGTTCTCCTTGTCGCTTACCAGTGATTCGGCTGCCGAATACTCGTGCACCGGGCAGTTATGCCGCTTCTGCAGGTGTGCGTGCAGGCTGCTGCTCAGCCCGGGGGGAAGGCAGATGCGCTGCAGCTTGTGGTGGCGCGCGGCCGCATCCAGCCATTCATCCAGGCTTTCGGCATGAATTTGCACAAAGCGGGCTTCTTTCTGTTCAATCTGGCGGCCATGCAGGTTCAGTAGTTCATAGCTCAACCGGGTGCAGTGGGCTTCCGGGGTGGCGGTGATGAGCGCCACGGCGGCATGCCCGGCGTTGAAATGATACACCCGCACCGGGCGTCCGCCGCCGGAGGGAATGCTTTCCCCGGCAATGAGAACACCCTCCTTTTCCAGGGTGGCAACGGCTGCATTTGTGCTCACGAGACTCAGCCCCACGGCTGCCGCTATCTGCGGCCTCGTGGCCTGGTGCTGCTGCTGCATGAAATGCGTGATTCTTGCCTTGGATGTCATAACTTAATAAAGCTGTCTAAGAAAGTATAGGAAAATTTCCTGAAAAGGCAAGTGTTATTTTATAATAAGGTGCTTAAGCGTGAAAAAATGAGAGATGATTTCCTCTCGTGCGGACAAAAACTCGACAGTGTGCGGGAAATCTGTTATTCTTACCTTAACCACACAGAGAACAGAATTATGAAATACATCTTTGTAACCGGCGGTGTTGTTTCCTCCCTGGGTAAAGGCCTTGCCGCAGCGTCTATTGGTACGCTGCTGGAGCATTGCGGGCTGGAGGTAACCATGCAGAAGTTTGACCCCTATCTGAACATCGACCCGGGCACCATGAGCCCCTACCAGCACGGTGAAGTGTACGTGCTGAATGACGGTGCCGAGACCGACCTTGACCTCGGCCACTATGAGCGCTTTATTCATTGCGAGCTTTCCCGCCTGAACAACCTGACCAGTGGTAAGGTGTTTGAGCGCGTGCTGGAGAAGGAGCGTCGCGGCGACTACCTGGGCAAGACGGTGCAGTATATTCCGCACGTGACGGACGAAATCAAGCAGCGTCTTTATGACCTGACTGAGAAAAACAAGAATTGCGACGTGATTATCACCGAAATCGGTGGTACGGTGGGCGATATTGAAGGCTTCCTGTTCCTGGAATCTCTGCGTCAGTTCAGCCAGGAGGTGGGGCGCAACAACTGCTGCTTCATCCATGTGACCCTGCTGCCCTACATCAAGGCTGCCGGCGAAACCAAGACCAAGCCTACACAGCAGAGTGTGGCCAAGCTGCGCGAGATTGGTATCCAGCCGGACATGATTGTGTGCCGCACTGAGATGGACAACCTGACCGATGAGGAGAAGCGTAAGATTGCCATGTTCTGCAATGTGCCCGCTTCCAACGTGGTGGCCTTCTGCGATGTGAAGCACAGCATCTACGAATGCCCCATCGACCTGGGCCGCGACAAGGTGGACCGCATCGTGACCGATGTGCTGGGCCTTACCGTTCCCAAGCCCAAGATGGATGATTGGCAGAAGTTCGTGGGCCGCGTGATTCACCCCTCCCACAGTGTGCGCATCGCCGTGGTGGGCAAGTACATTTCCCTGCAGGACGCCTACAAGTCCATCTACGAAAGCTTCACCCACGCCGGCGCTGCCAATGACTGCCGCGTGGAGGTGGTGCGAGTGGATGCCGAGGCCCTGACCAACGGCTCCTGCGAGGAGATGATTGGCAAGGTGGACGGCATTCTGGTGCCCGGTGGCTTCGGCGACCGCGGTGTGGAAGGCAAGATCAAGGCTGTGCAGTATGCCCGTGAGAACAACATCCCCTTCCTGGGTATCTGCCTCGGCATGCAGGTGGCCGTCATCGAGTTCGCCCGCAATGTGCTGGGCCACGCCGATGCT
>JAZOTV010000168.1:0-4891 GCA_045657815.1 Akkermansia sp. | reverse complement strand
GGGTGTTTATTTGCAGAGTCCCTGAATCTGGAGGAGTGCATCCGGATTGGGGTCTCTCCCCATGAATTGGCGGCAGAGGTCGGCAGCCGGTCTGCTGTCGCCCTGGGAGAGGATGAAGTTGCGGAAGTCGCTGCCGGTCTTGCGGTTGAGAACGCCCTCATTTCGGAAGCGCGAGTAAGCATCAGCCGCAAGCACTTCAGCCCATTTGTAAGAATAGTAACCGGCGCTGTAACCACCGGTAATGCAGTGGCGCAGTCGGCGCATGATTGATTTTCCGGGCACGGTAGTGGGGGACTGCCAGTTCTGCAGCAGCTCGCGCGAGGCTTCATCCAGGTTTTTGCCTTTGAACTTTTCATCGTAGTTCATGTGCATTTCCAGGTCGAGCTTGGCAATGCAGAGCTGCCCCATGTTATCGGTGGCGGGCAGGAAATAGCGACTGTCCAGCAGTTTGCTGATGAGTTCATCGGGCATGCGGTTGCCGTTTTCGAAGTGGTAGCCGAAGATTGCGAAAGCTTCGGGCTCCCATGCCCAGTTTTCGGTAATCTGGCTGGGAAGCTCCACAAAGTCCCAGGCCACGCTGGTGCCGCTGTGGGCCTTCACTTCGGTATTGCTGAGCATGCAGTGCATCATGTGCCCGAACTCGTGGAACAGCACCACGGCATCGCGGTGGCTGAACAGGGCGGGTTTGTCGCCGCTGGCGGGGGTCATGTTGCCCACCAGACAGGCCAGGTGCGGTTCATGCGGCTTTTTGCCGGTGGCGGGCTTGCCGTAACCCAGGGGCATGACCCAGGCGCCTTCGCGCTTGCCACTGCGGGGGAAGAGGTCCATGTAGAAGGTTCCCAGGTGGTAGCCGGTGCGGTCATCGCTTACGGCAAACACTCGAACCTCCGGGTGCCAGGTCGGGATGACATGGGGCTGGGCGGTTTCGCCCTCCTTCAGGCACTGGCTGGGCAGCTCCGTGAAGGAAATGCCGTAAAGATTGGAGAAAATGTTGAACATGCCGTCCACAACCTGGTTGCAGGAGAGGTAGGGGCGCAGGGTTTCAGCGTCGAACTCATACAGCTCCTCGGCCAGCTCTCGCATGTAGTAGGCGCGGTCCCAGTGGTTCATGGCGGTGGTCACGCGGCCGGTGCGGCGGGTCACGAAATCGAGCAGCTGCCGGCATTCGGCCTCAAAGGCGGGCTTCACCTTCTGCATCATGTCATCCACGAATTTGAGGGCATTCCTGCCGCCTCCTACCATGCGGCGCTTCGTGGTGAGGTCTGCATAGGTATCGAATCCCTGCAGCTCGGCCAGTTCGCGGCGCAGTTCCATGATGCGACCCACAATGGGTGCGGTGTCATACTGCCCGCTGCCGATGGTGCGGGCTCCTTCCCAGCAGGCTTTGCGGGTGGCTTCCACCTTGCAGTAACGCATCACTTCGCCGTAGCTGGAGCTCTGCAGGCTGATGCGCCAGGCCGGGGCGGTGTCATCGCCGTGAATGCGCTTGCGGGCCTCCTCGCAGGCCTTGTCCATCCAGTCGGCGCTCATGCCTTCCAGCTGGGCGGGGTCGGTGATGATGAGTTCCCAGGCCTCGGTGGAGTCCTGCACATTCTTGCCGAACTCCAGCTGGAGCAAGGATATCTCATCCTCGATTTCCTTCTTGCGGGCTTTCTGCTCAGGGCTCAGGTTGGCACCCTGGTCCTGGAAATTCTGGATAATCTGCTCCACGAATCGCTGCTTTGCGGGGGAAAGTTCCTTAACCCAGGGCTGGGCAGCAGCGCTGCGCAGCACATTCCAGATTTTCTCATTGGCCAGTATTTCCGCACCCAGGGTATTCCATTCGGGCATCAGCTCCTCCTGCACCTTGCGCAGCTCCTCGTTATCGGCCACGGTCTTGAGGTGGTAGAGGCGGTTCTGAACATTGCCCAGTTCTTCCTGTGCCTGGTCAAGAGCCAGGAAGGTGTTCTCAAAGGTGGCTTCCTCCGGGCGGATGTTGCTGAGCTGTTCCAGACGGTGGCGGGCCAGCACCATGGCTGCGGCGGAGTCAATGCGGGCCTGTGCCGGGGTCAGCTTCGACCAGTCGGGGTACAAGCCCTTATCGAAGAAAGGATGCTCGCCGGCCAGAATGGCCTGCTGCACATCCGCAACCTGCTGCGGTACTGCTTGTTCGGCCATGAGCTGCGGTGCGCCCAGCAGGACGCAGAGAATACTGGAAAGGAGAACCTGCTTATTCATGTATGCCTATGATACGCCTGCGCGCGGCCGATTCTTTCACAGAATTTCTGACAGGGTGTGCCTGCCCGACAAATCTCCGATTTCCCGGCAGCTTACGAGCGCTGAGAGGCCTTTATTAATTCGTCAATGGTTTTGCTGTCGGGCGCTCCCGGGTAGGTTGTTGGCGGAAGCTGGTGCGCCGGTATGCTGCTTGTAGGGCCGGTGTAGCGGATATCGGTGCGCCCCTGCAGATAGGGAGCGATGCTTTCTCTCATGCTGCTGGAGACAGTGAGACTTTTGTGCCCCAGGTACACGTGGCGCACGTGTTGCCACTGGCTGGCAGGAATGTCGGCCGGGCTGGTGTAATCCTTGCCCTCCAGCTGGTAAATGAATCCACCCGGTTCATCGTGGATGCTCAGGCGCAGCCCTTTCAGCTCCTTGCATGCAGTGGTGCGGTCAGGGAACCAGCTGTGGTAGGGGCGGATTTCTGCGGGGGGATACAGCTCTGTATCCTTGCTGATGCGGAATCGCGGGTCGCGGGCGAATTCCCGCTTGATTTCAAAGTAGTGGTATTCCGCATCGCTGCCCAGGTAGTCGATACCACGGGACATGGTGTTATCTGCCATGTCCAGGAAATCGCGTGCTTCATTGAGAGTGTATGTCTTTACCTGCTGCTGGCAGGAGCAGAGCAGCAGAGTCAGGGTGAGCAGGAGTGGACGATTCATCGGCGTGGTTTCAGTGCGGAGACGGTACGTCGAGATAGTTGTCGAGGGCCTTTTTCAGGTCTTCATCATATGACTTGTAAAGGTCGAGCCTCAGTTTTCTGAGATGTGAGGCAATGCGCTCGCGTTCGGGCATTTCAAGCGCATTATACAGATGGTTCAGCACCTGTTCATCGGCCTCGCAGATGCGGTCCTGTTCATCGATATCCTCGCAGAGCTCCAGCACATCCTCGCCAAAGTCCTCAGCGGTTTCCTCGTCGCAGATGCTGAGCAGAGTGGTATACAGCTCGCGGGCCAGCTCGTTTATCTTCTTCCGGGCGCGTTCTCTCCTGGCCGGGGAATACACCTTGCCGGTGGCGGTGGTATCGCACCATTGCTCCACCACGTATTTCTGCCCATCGCGAATCACCTCCAGGGTGAATACCATGAAGCGGCGTGTATCGGTCAGCTCCTTTCGGTGTTCAGCTTTGTACATGGGCCCCAGAGCGGTGAAGGCAATCTGCGAGGCGGTGAATTGAGCCTTGCGCTCATCTTCTGTATCCACCATCCAGGCTGTTTCTCTGGTAAAGCCGGGGCCTCCGCTGAGAAGTTCGGACTGATTTCTGGGAATCTTGGTGAGCAATTCTTCGTTAAATCCTTCCTGCCGGGAAATGCGCTGGTGTGCTTCCTCCCATTGAAACGGTTTGCAGAGGTTTGCCACCAGCTTTTCCTGCAACTGCTCCATGATAGCATCGGTAAGAGGGGTGGGGATGATGGCATCCTCCTGCGGGTAATCCAGCTCCTCTGCCAGTGCTGCAGAGCCGTGGAAGTACTGCTTGCTCAGCTTTTCGCTCATGCTTTGCAGAATATCCTTCTCGTTCGTGAAGTCGCGGCCGTCGATGCGGTGCTTCTTCCGGGCAGCCTTGATATTTTTAGCTGCCGCATCGGCGCTTGTCCGGTCGGTCACCGTTTCCAGATGCCCGATGCAGATGCTGTTGAGCTTTCCATAGGCAGCCTGCCGCTTGTCGTCCTCCGGGTCGGGAATAACCGTGAGCGCAGAACAGGGCAGCAGCATGCCTGCCAGCAGAATAAGAAGATACAGTGTTCGCATATTATCTGGATTGTTTGACAACTTTATACATGGCTCTGCCCAGCGAGGCACGGTGCCCCAGCTTTACATCGGTATCGTAGGCCCATATCATGACGCCGCCGAATTTCTCCTGCTTCATCCAGCGGCATTTCTCAGCAATGAGCACCGGCCCGTTGAAGGAATGCATGGGGCCGGGGGAACCATCCTGATTTTTGGATTGGAAGGTGTTTTCCGTGGGCTTGATGCGCGGATACCAGCCGATAATCTGGGAGTAGCCGTACTGTGTGCTCAGGGTGCCTTGCTGGTTGCTGTAGAAGGGCAGGCCGATGACCACGCGCTGCCTGGGCATGCGGAAATCGTTCAGACACTTGCGGGCATCTCCCTGGAAACGCCCCATGGAGGCATGCTGGGGCCCCAGGTCATCGTAAGACATGGTCATGAGGAAATCCAGCTGGTCTGTCACATCATAAATCGGCACCTTGTAGGTGACAGAGGCGGCAATGCTGAGCGAAAGCCCGGAGCCCGCCATTTCTTCGCGCAAATCAGCCACAAACAGACCGAAATTCACCCATTGTTCGTGGGTGTCCGGGTATTCCCAGTCGATGTCGATGCCATCGTACCCGCGTTCAATGGCCCAGGTTGCCATGTTCTCCGCCAGGCGGCGGCGGGTATGCGGATTTGCCACTGCTTCGGTCATGGGGCCGTCCATGTGGGCAAAGCCGGCCAGCAGCAGGGACTTGGCCTCGGCTGCCTTGTGCAGACGCTTGATTTCCTGCAACGCATCATCCGATACCGCCTTCGGGTCGGCGCCTTCGCCCGCCCATTGGTACTGGATATCACCCTGGGCGCTTACTGTGTAGGCAAAGTGCACCAAATCGGTGAAAAGGTTGAAATGCTCCGGGGT
>JAZOTV010000167.1:0-2492 GCA_045657815.1 Akkermansia sp. | reverse complement strand
GTTCGGTAGTAGGGTGTGAATCTCAGAACGAGAAACAAATCGCCAAGACACGCCGGTGGTGTTGCCACCCGGAATCAACTATTTAACAGATAGTGCCTTATTACAGGAGTTGATTGCTGTATGTGTCTTTCTGCTTTTTTTTGGGGGGGTATGGCGACAAGACTCCGTATATGTTCGCTGCTCTGACCTCCTGAGCTACTACCTGCGTGACCGCAGGAGATGGGATTCGAACCCATGACCAGGCTTTGATTGCTGTTGAAGTCTTTGTTACCAAGGGGCTCTCCGCCGCTTTCGCGGCAAGAGAGGTTAAGGGTTAGCGGGATGACGGGGGAGTTGAAACAAGACTCATTGTTTTCGGCTCTTCCACAGAGCAACGCCCAACCCATATGGTAAGGATTGTATGGCGGGTTGGGGAGGGATTCGAACCCTCGATCTCGGTAGGAGTTGCTGTCTGAGTCTTTGTTGCCCTGCGCTGCCGGCAAGCGGCAGAACAGATGCAGGGTTTGTTGTGCGAGACGCAGGGGCTCCCTAGCCCCGCGGACCTATCTCATTTCGTATATACTTTTGCTTATGAATAGTTGCTGATTGCGTCTCTGTCACAGAGCATTGGCGCCAAGACTCACCTGGGGTTCCGTAAGACCCGGGGAGAATTTCTCCGCCCCGGGGCAGCCCGGCCACACGGGGTGACCAGTAAGAGGATATCTCGGGAATTGCAGTTGGAGCCTTTCTTACGCCGTTGCATGTTTTACCTGCTGAGCTCCAAGGCGCGCGGCAGCTATGCCTGCTGCCGTCATGGTCGGGTGCTACGAACCCGGGTTGGCAGTGTTATTGCTGTTTGTGCCTTTTTCTTCAGCCGGTAGGGGGGGATTGGGCAAGACTCGTCATCTATTCAGCGGCTCTACCTCTGAGCTACATCCGCCATTTGGTTTTTATCTCGCGATAGGACGGATGATGGGATTCGAACCCACGACACGCTTATCTTGCTGTAAGAGTCTTCATTCCGCTCTGCTCATTGCCCACTCTGCACGAGAGTCCAATGCCCACAAAGCACACATTCATCCGACAAAAGTCTTTGGTAGTTGTTAGGGAGTAATAGGGTAATTCCTTCCGCAATATCTCGGCCTCAAATCAAACGAATGCACGCAGAATGTAGCACACCCCCATCCATTGTCAAGCCCCTTTTTGAAAATTTTTGCACTTTTTTGCAGAAAAAATAAAAATTATCCTCGGGTTTCGTGAAAAGAGCCGGATTTTGCCTCTCAACCTGCGCTGAAGCAACTCGTTCTTTATCAAAGGTCAATGAATAACCCCACGAATAAAACTCCCTTGCCAGCCAGGCAAGGGCAGTGAAACTTCGTCCGTTTGCAACGGACTCAGAATCTTCTTGCCCCTCTCTGAAATCAGAAGCAAAGAGGGGTTGACATAGGAGCCGAGAAGCTGTATGTTGGACGCAAGTAGAAAGGATATATAAATAGTATGGATTGGAATCATATCATATCGGCAGCGGGGGCGTTATTTCTGGTGATGGATGCGCCGGGGAATGCGCCGGTGCTCAAAAGCCTCATGCAGCAGCTGCCGGCGCACCGGCGGCGGCCGGTGCTGGTGCGGGAGCTGTGCTTTGTGCTGGTGCTGCTGCTATTCTTCTATTTTCTGGGCAAACCGCTGCTGGGGTGGATGGGTATCAGCAGCTCTTCGCTGAATCTGAGCGGCGGCATCATGCTCTTCATCATCGCAGTGGGCATGGTATTTCCCACCAAGCGGAGCCCGCACCAGAACTTCACCATGACCGAGCCCCTGCTCGTCCCCGTCACCGTGCCCATCATCGTGGGTCCCGCCGCCATCTCCGTGGTGATGATGCAGGCTGCCCTGGCCACCACTCCCCTGCAGAAAACGGAAGGTTTCCTCTCCATCTTCCTGGCCTGGATCTGCTCTGCCGTCTTCCTCGGCATCTCCGACAAGCTGCTCGACTTCATGGGCGAAAAAGGCACCCTCGCCCTCACCCGCCTCATGGGCACACTGCTGATTCTGCTGGCCGTGCAGATGCTCCTCAACGGCATCACCGAATACATCCGCCACCTCCCGGCTACCCTCTAAGCCCCACCCCGGCCAGCACAAAAAAATTAACCCCCGCCTGTTACAGCGGGGGTATGTATGGAGTCACACTATAACCGTGAGAACGCGCTCTCCTACGCTATTGTTCTCACGAGTGCTGGTTCTGAAGTGACTTCACTCTAGCACTCTTTTTGCGGGCTTGCAAGCAAAAAAATAATGTTAGATTTTTCACTGCATTCAGAGCACTATTTCGTTGACTCCGGGAACATAGCTTGTAGAATATAAGTTCGTAATCGGTTTACACACTACCCGATATCTGCAACGCACCCCTTTCACCTACACATGACGATGACTGACTCCCCTGACTCTCTGCAAATACTGCGCCGGAACGCCCTCACCTACTGGAGCGGACACGACTTCTATGCCCCCGATACCGTAAG
>JAZOTV010000166.1:0-7138 GCA_045657815.1 Akkermansia sp. | reverse complement strand
GGCCCCAGCGGTGCCGGCAAAACAACCCTCATGTATACCCTTGCAGGGCTTGAACCGCCCCAAGAGGGTACTGTTAAAATTGACGGTACGGATATTTATGCACTCAACATGGCCAAGCGTGCTTTGTTCCGCAATAAAACGATGGGCTTCATTTTCCAGAACTACATGCTCATGCCGGAGCTGACGGCTCTGGAAAATGCCTCTCTCGCCACAGCGGTAGCCGGTACTGAGGCAACCGAACGAGTCAAATTCCTTCTGGAGCGTGTGGGCCTGGCTGACCGCATGGAGCACCTGCCGAATGAGCTTTCCGGTGGTGAGCAGCAGCGTGTGGCCATTGCCCGCGCTCTTGCCCATGACCCGGCCATTATCTTTGCTGACGAGCCGACGGGTAATCTCGATTCCCGGAACGGGGGGCAGATTCTTGACCTGCTTTTCGAATTGGCCGAGGAGGGCGGAAAGACGCTCGTGACTGTGACTCATGATTCGGCTATTGCCGCACGAGGCGATCGCACCTTGATTATCCGCGACGGTGTGGTGGCAAATGCCTGATAAGTTCTCTTCTTTATAGTGAATAACAGAAAGGCCGCAGAGGGATTTCTCTGCGGCCTTTCGATTATCCTGATCAGGAAAATCTTACTTCTTGAGGATGGATTTCCAGTTGAGCAGGGTGGAAGCGTGACCGGTGTGAATGAGTTTGCCGTCGGGACTCACGATGGAAATGTTGGGAATACCACGGGGAATCTGCAGACCAGGCAGAGCCAGAGCGCCCATGCCTCGGCCGTCCACCATCACTGTCGGGAAACTGGCGTTGTACTTCTTGAGATAGGCGCGGCCTGTTTCCGGGGTGCGGTCACAGCACAGCAGAATGATTTCGCCACCGGCAGCTCTGATTGCCGGAGCCTGCTCAACAATCCTGGGCATGATGGCGCGGCAGGGCGGGCACCAGGACGCAGAGCTGAGGTACACGTAGAACTCAGCATTATCTGCGGGGCGGGTGTTGGTGATGTAGGGCAGCTCCTGCAGTCTGGCGGGCACAGCTGCCACGCTGCCGGTTGCTGCCGGGGGGGTGGTTGTGGCCTCCTGGGCATTAAGGGTGCAGCAGCAAATGGCTGCCAATATGGTTGCGATGAATGCGCTTTTCATATGAAATATTTGTTATATGGGAGCGTGATCAGGCTCGGATGATATAGTTCTCCTTGCGAGGTTTGGGGGATACGGTGCCACCTTCAGCTTCGTAGCCAAGGATACAGACGGCAAGTCCTGCCATGTTCTCCCCAAGCCCCCAGGATGCTTTGATTTCGGGGCCGCCCGGCAGCTCAAACATCTGGCGGCCACGATTAATCCAGCAGGAACCAAGACCCACAGCGTGAGCGGCATTCAGCAGGTTAGCCATGACCATGCAGGCATCCTCGTGTCCGGTGCCGCAGCTTGTATCCTCGAATACAACTACTGCCGTGGGGGCTCCGTAGAAGGGATCGCGGTTGGTTCCCATGACCTGTGCGTTCAGTGCAGAAAGTCTGGCAAGCAGGGCTGCATCCTGCACTACGACCATAACCGGGCTCTGTGAACCATGCCCGGTGGGGGCATAGGTTGCGGCTTCTAGTACAGCGTTCAGCTGTTCCTCGCTCACCTGCTGCCCGGTGTATTTGCGGCAGCTGCGGCGGCTCTTCATATCAATGAGGGTTTCTTGCATAAAGTTGTGTGTATCTGTTCAATTCTGGTTTGCCTCCACGATTTTCTTCCATTCCCTGGCAATCTCGGGGGCTCCGTCCATGATGGCGGCTCCGCTCTGGGTGACGACCCAGGCCTGCGGCTCGCTGCCCATTTTACCAAGACCCGGCAGGTCTGATACACCCTTGGTGTGGCTCATTGCTGCCGGGAACTTGGCCTTGCAGCCCTTGAGCAGCTTCATAATCTGAGTCGGTGTCTTGTCATTGGAGAAGAATATCAGCTCCACTTTATCCTTCTTCATGTCCCTGTACTCACTGGCCAGTTCGGTCAGCAGTTCCTTATCTGCGGTGTTCGGGGTGGGGGCATAGAGGTAAATATAGAAATCGGCCTTGCTGTTGGGTTTACCGTTTGTGAACTTGACGCCCTTCATCGCAGCACCGACACGGGGTTCACCATCGTCGCCGATAACGGCATATTTGCCGATGGTTTTCTCCTTCCAACCGCGGATGATGGAGCCATGGCCATTCGCGATTACGCTGCCATCTGCCTTCATGATGGTTGCATTCGGAATACCTCTGGCCTGGGGAATATTCGGAAGGGAGGCTCCCCTCGGCATCAGCCCGGGGAACTTGGCCTTGTATTTGTCGAGGAATCCTTTTGCTGCTGCCTCGGTCTGGTCCGCACTCAGGAGAATGAGCTCTACCTTGCCGCTGGCCTTCATCTGCTCATACGCCTTGGCGACCTCCGGCATTTCCGCATTACACGGCCCGCACCAGGAGGCCGATTCCAGGAAAATGAAATATTCTGCCTTCAGGTTTGGCTTGGTTTCGGTGAAGTAGGTATTGCCTTTGATTTTGGCTGCCACAGCGCTTTCTGCGGCTTCTTCCTCAACCTCTGCGGATTTCTCCTTTTCTGCCTTCTTTTTATTCTTCCTGGCTTTTTTTGTTTTTTTGCTTACCTTGGAGCTTGGCGCAGTGTCATCTGCTTCGGCATGGACTAAGGGAAGAGCCCATGTCAGCAGGCCACCCATGAGAATCAGAGGTAAGAATTTAACCTTCATAACGGCCGAAATCCTAGCATGATGATTCTGCTGTGTCAATACAAATTAAAGGGGGTGCATGCTGCTGAATACGGGTGAGCCAGACGGATAGAAAAATCCCCGCGTTGCTATTGAGCAACGCGGGGATCTGCATGTATTTATATATAGTATCAGGCGCGTTTTGCACGGCGGGCGCGCACGCCCGCAGCCAGCACATCAAACATGCCGAGCGTGCCGTTCCAGTCGATGCATGCATCGGTGATGCTGACGCCGTACTTCATATCGGGCCCGCATTTCTGATTGCCGGAGCAGAGGTTGCTTTCAATCATGACGGCGCCGATGTAGTCGCTGCCGGCGGCAATCTGTTCAGCCACGCTGGTAGCCACCACGGGTTGCTTCGTCCAGTCCTTGTAGCTGTTGCCGTGGGAGCAGTCAATCATGATGCGATTGGCGATGCCGGCTTTCTGCTGGGTCTGCCAGGCTTTTTCTACGTGCTCGGGGCCGTAGTTCGGGCCAGCAGTGGAGCCTCGCAGAATGAGGTGGCAGCCGTCATTGCCCTTGGTGGAGACAATGGCAGATACACCCTGCTTGGTGACGGAAAGGAAGCAGTGCGGATGCTCGGCGGAGACGATGGCGTCCACAGCAATCTGCACGCAGCCCGTGGTGCCGTTCTTGAAGCCGATGGGCATGGAAAGACCACTGGCCAGTTCGCGGTGCACCTGGCTTTCAGTAGTGCGGGCACCAATGGCACCCCAGACGATGAGGTCACTGATATACTGCGGCGTAATAACATCCAGGAACTCAGTGGCGGTGGGGACTCCCATTTCGCCGAGTTTCACCAGCAGGTCACGAGCCATGCGCAGACCGCTGTTGATGTTATAGGTCTCATCCATGAAGGGGTCATTGATAAGCCCCTTCCACCCGACGGTGGTGCGGGGTTTCTCAAAGTAGACGCGCATGATGAGCAGCAGATCCTTCTCATATTTCTTGGCCGCCTGTGCCAGTAGTCCTGCGTATTCGATGGCTGCCTTGGTGTCATGAATGGAGCAGGGCCCCACGATGACGGCCAGACGGTCATCCTTGCCTTTCAGGATATCCTGAAAGGCGTGGCGGGTCTCAAACACCATGCGGGTGGCTTCCGGGGATGCCGGATAGTCCTCCATGAGAATGGCGGGAGATATCAGCGGGCGGATGCCCGTGAGACGAACGTCGTCTGTGATATATTGGTTCATTGATTACTTCTGGTTCTTCCAAGAGTAGACGTTGTCCTCCAGAGCTTCCTCCTCAATTTCAGCAGCTGCTGCAGCGGCAGCTGCGGCGGCGGCAGCCTTCTTGCCACCCTTCTTGTTGCTGGTGGTCTTGGGCTTCTCGGAAGCAAGGGAAGGACGACCCTCTGTATCGGGGCCGGTGGAGTAAACGAGGCAGTTCTTGCCGCGGTAGCGGCGGGAGGTGTAGGGATCCATGGCGCCTTCGTCTTCCTCACAGAGTACAATGTAGTAAGGCTGGCCCCAGGGATCATAGAAATGCAGCTCACCGCTGGAATCTGCAAACAGACCATCGCGAGGCTGATCCTGCTCATCAGAGCGAAGGTAGACATCGCGGGTGGAGTTCAGACGGCGCTCCTCGTCATCCTCGCGGTTGGTGAGTATCTTGATGAGGTTTGCATCTTCACCGGCAGTGGTGCTGAGGTACATCTGATCCTTGGAATCAGGCTCTACCATTTCGGTTTCGTAGGGGAGCAGGCCGTTGTTGTCCTGTTTGAAGCTTTCCACAGCAGAGACGATATCTGTGCAGACCTTCTTGGCGGCGGTGCGACCAGCGTTTTCCTGCATGCTCATATAGGTAGGATAAGCGATGCCGGCAAGTGTTGCCAGAATGGCGATGACGATAATCAGCTCAATAAGGGTGAAACCCTTGGCGGAGCGGGGAGAAAGTGATATTTTCATACGTGGAGTATCCTATCATATGCCCGGTGGCGGCGCAAGCAGAAAAGGCGTTCACACGGGCTGAGTTCTTTATTTTCTGCGGCTTTTCAGCAGGCCGTAGCGCGGGGAGAAGACATAGGCCAGCAGGAAGAGCCCGCCCAGTACCACGATGATGGTGGCGCCCAGATGCCAGCCGAGGGGGTAGGAGAGGAAGAATGCGGCAATGGCGCCCAGGCCGCCGATGAGCCCGCCTCCCCAGAAAAGCCAGGTGGCGCGGTCGGTGAGCAGGTACATGGTGGCCGCCGGAGCAACGAGCAGCCCCAGGGTCAGGAAGGCGCCCACAGCCTGCAGCGAGGATACCAGCACCAGGATGATGAGGGCGAAGATGCCGTAGTGGAACAGCCGGGTGGGGATACCCATGGTGGCAGCGGCTCGCGGGTCGAACAGGCTGATGAGCAGCGGCCGCTGGGTGGCGGTGATGCTGAGCACGGCAAGGGCGCCGATGATGTAGGCAATCCAGAGATCGGCATCGCCCATGCTCATGATATTGCCGAAAAGCCAGTCATCCACCTTCTGCTGCAGGCCCAGACCGATGAGGATGATGTAGCCCAGGGCAAAGGCTGTGGTGTGCAGCACAGATAGCGCTGTATCGTGATCCATGCGCGAGGTGCGGGATACAAAGAGCGAGCCCAGCCCCACCAGCAGACCTGCCAGCACGGCGCCCAGCAGAATACTCAGCTGGAACAGCCCGAACAGCAGAATGGCCAGAGCAATGCCGGGCAGCAGGGCGCAGGAGAGTGTACCTATCTGCAGCGAGGAGCGTCGCAGTACTACCAGGGCACTCACAAAGCCGTTGGAGAAACCGATGACGCCACAGGCCCAGAGGCTGCGCTGTGCCAGGGGTTCGCTCAGGAATTGCAGGAACTCATTCATGCGGCAGCAAATGCTTTGTTCAGGTTGTTCGGCGTGAGTACCTCAGCCACGGGGCCGGCGGCTATCAGCTCGCGGCGCAGCAGCAGGGCCTGGTCAAATATCTGGGGCGCGGTGGCCAGGTCATGGTGCGAGGCAATGACCAGCCTGCCTTCCCGGGCCAGGGTGCGTAGCAGTTTGGCAAGCGCCTCGCTGCCGGGTACATCCAGTCCGGTGAAGGGTTCATCCAGCAGCAGGATGTGTGCCTCCTGTGCCAGCGCACGTGCCAGGAAACAGCGTTGCTGCTGGCCGCCGCTCAGGGCGCCTATCTGCCGGTTCTGCAAATCCTGCAGACTCAGGGTGCAGATGGCTTTATCCACGATTTCCTTATCGTGCGGGCGCATGGCCCGCCACATGCCCACGGAGGGGTAACGCCCCATTTCCACCAGCTGGCGCACGGTGATGGGAAACTGCCAGTTCACCTCACTGCGCTGGGGCAGGTAGGCAATTTCATTCATGTGTGAGGCCAGCGGGGTGTTGTTCCAGAGGATATCGCCGCTCCAGATGGGGAGCAGACCAGCCAGGGCATTGAGCAGGGTGGATTTGCCGGCACCGTTGGGGCCGATGAGTGCCAGCGTGCTGCCGCAGGCGGCGTTGATGGAGATGTTCTGCAGCACCGGTTCAGAGCCATAGCCGGCGGTCACCTGGCGGAGTACCAGATGGTGGTGCGGGTGATGGTGCTGCCCGCCACCCCAGCAGATGTGGTCATGTTGGCCGTTTACCATGTGAAACTGAGTATATCGTGAATTCCGGTGCTGCCTTCGTCCTTCCAGAGTGTTTTCATGACGGTTTCCCGGCCAGTGGGTTCCAGTGTCAGGGAAACAGCCTGAAGTGCGGAGTCATGCCACTCTGCCTGAATTTCCAGTTCGATGCCCGGCTGCTTTGGTAATTCCAGTTCAAATTCATTCCGGTTCATGGTGGGGTCGAGCTCCAACCACTCGCCGCCGCTGTGGCGCAGGCGTATACTGCGGGGCTGCCCGGTGAAGCTGATGGTGGCGTAAGTGTGGTCTGTTTCGCCCGAGGCCTCAGCCGGGGTGACCGCAGGTGTGCTCTCTGCCTGGCGCGTGAGCAGCGGCAGGGGAATTCCTACCAGCAGAACCCCCAGCAGGGTAAGCAGAAATGTGGCACGTGGTGACATGGCTTCCTGGTGGTGGATTCTATTCTGTTAGTTCTCTGGAGTCAACGCCGCATCGCGACATGTGTTCCGCCAGGTGCGGATGGCCTGCAGATGCTCCGGACGGAGCTCGTCATCGCTGAAGATGCCGATGCCGTGCACGCCGGTGGCGCGGAGGCGGTCCAGCTGCACGGGTAATTCGCTCACCGGGATATCCGGCAGGTGAATACCGGGTGCCATGGGAATGCGGCCCTCGCTTTCCTGCATGGCCTGTTTTGTTATATCCGCAGCCCATTCGGCAGGCTTGTTGTAGAACGAATGGTAGGCCATGGGCAGCACGAGATCGGCGTGGAAGAATCTCCAGTCCTGGTGCACCATGCGGGCGGCCAGAGCCGGGCTGGGGAACACGGCGCAGGCGGC
>JAZOTV010000165.1:0-2882 GCA_045657815.1 Akkermansia sp. | reverse complement strand
CGCCCCCCGTAATGCCCGCCGCCCCCGTGGCTCCCACCGCATACCCCACCTGGAGCCACTCCGGCGATGGCGCTCCCAACGATCTGAGCGAGGGATGGGGTACAGAGCGATATCCTGCACGATGATGAACATGCTGGCCTTGGGGCAGTTACGGGGATTCAGGCCCAGGTCGCCCACACCGCGGGTCACCACCAGGCGGATGTAGCCATCCTCCATACCGCTGGCAGCCACGGTCTCCTTGGTGGCCTCGCACACCTCCTCAAAGCTCCACGGCAGCTCAATCATAAGATAGCGCATGGAATTGAACAGACGCACGATGTGCTCCTCCAGGCGGAACACCTTGCCGGAGTAGAAACGAATGCCCTCGAAGCAGCCATCGCCATACAATACACCATGATCAAAGACGGAGACCTTAGCCTCGTCCCGGTCAACCAGCTTGCCATCAAACCAGATTTTCATGATAAAAAATTTATGTGAACGGCAGCATTATACGCCCTTTTCCGCACAATGAAAGCAGAAAAACACCGCATGTCTGTTTTTTATCATTGAACGCCGGTGGTATTTTCCCTATCATACTCTATCATATGGAACACCCCGGGCACATCTGGAACAGCATCGAAACCGCATTTAACCGACTGGCCGGCCGCTTCTTACCAGCTGCGGCCCTGCGCTGGGTCTGGGTGCTGGTGCATGCGGCCATCCTGTTTGGCGCGGGGTGCTGGCTGGCCCTCACCACCGCCGGCATCTCATTCTGCGTGGCCGGTATCATCCTGACACACCAGTCTGAACCCATCTACACCGCCACGCCGGATGTCATCAACCCGGCACACGAGGGCAAGCTTGTCAAAATCTCCGGCGTCATCACCTCCGACTCCATGGTCTGCGACCCCCTCACCGGCGTGCAGGCAAAAGCCGCATTCCTCACACGCACCACCACCCTGAACCCGGAGCAGGAGTACAGCAAACTCATGTACTCGGAGCGAGAGCAGATCGAGTGGCAGATGAGAGCGCGTACCATGCCAAAACTGCGCCGCGGCACCGAGGGCCCGGAGCAAACCCGCATCACCATCGCCGGTCAGGGGAAGCTGGGCGCCTTCCGCATCCCCCGGTTCGGCGAGTACTTAGGCTTTTTCCACTTCACCGACTCGCTTAAAGCAAAGGACCTCACCTTCACCCAGGCATCCCCCGGCCTGCAGGCCCGCCCCCTTTCCCCGGACTCGCCGCATGTCATCCTCTCCACCGAGGCCGGGGAGGATATCTGCTACCTCCAGTACTACACCGGCACCACCACCGGCTACCTCATTGCCCGCCAGTTCGGCAATGAACTCGACCTGACTGACCAGCACGCCCAATTTTCCACCTACGAATCAGACTCCTGGCAGAACCGCCGCCACGCCGTGCGTGTCCTGATGGAAGACCAGGAAATGACCATCGTGCTGCTCATGGCCATCTCGGCACTTTGCGCCCTGATGCTCCTGGCACTGGCCAGTCTGCGCGCCGGCGTGTGGCACGCCACTGCCGGACGGGTGAACATCCTCCGCCTCCCCCTGCCTCACATCAGTCTGCTGCTGGGAATCTTCATCATCCTGCTTGGTACCGGCATCATCCATATTGCAGCCTGCAATCACTACGAGCTCTCCGCTATGCCCGGCATAGCCGTCCTCATGGTTGCGGCAGGCCTCCTCTGCCACATCATCTGCCGCTGGCGGCAGTGCCGTTGACCCCTGCCGCGGCTCCGCCTGTGTGCCTGTCGCGCAGTAATAGCCCCCTCTCTGCTTCTTTTGAAAAGTGCAGTCAGATTCTACTCTCTAAGCCCCGGCATATCGTTTCCAAAGCCCCCCCGGAATACCATATCGGCCAAAATGTTCCGCCCTGCTTTTAGAAAAATTCCAAAATTTTTCTTATATCCTACAATTTTACTTGACTTTAGAAGATATGGCTATAAAATGCAGTCACACATACAAGATATAGTGGAGCCATGAAGATAAGGAAACGAAACGGGCAGACCGCAGAATATGAGAGGAGCAAGATAGAGCGGGTCATCTACCTGGCCTGCAGCAGTGCAGGAATGAGCGATGCGCAGGAGCACGCGCAGCAGCTGGCAGAAGAGGTGGAAAAGAAACTGTTCAGCAAGGGCGGCGATGGCATAGCCGTGGAGCGCATCCAGGACCAGGTGGAGGAAAGCCTGATGACAGCCGGGCTGTACGAGGCGGCCAAGCGCTTCATCCTGTACCGCAATGAACACAGCCGCGCACGCCATGCCCGGGAGCAGGTGCTGGCCCACCTGCAGAACCGCGGCACCGCCGAAGCCGGGCTCAAACAGATGCAACAGGAATTCGCCGCAGAGGAATATGACCTGCACCTGCTCACCGCCCGCTTCCAGAGCCATTACCGGGGAGAAAAGGATGACGAGAAGGTTCTGGCGGCCCTCACCCGCGCCGCAGCCGAGCTCACCACCCGCGATGCCCCCGCCTGGGAAATGATAGCCGCGCGCTTCTGGCTGCTGCGTTTCCGCAACCGGCTGACCCGCCATGAGGCCGAGGCCGGCATCACCTGTCTGCATGATAAAATCACCCACCTGACCAAGCAGGGCGTGTACGGCAGCTACATTCTGGCGCACTACAGCAAGGCGGAAATTGACGCCTGCGAGCAACTCCTCTGCCCGGAGCGCGACCTGCTGCTCAACTACTCCGGACTGGAGCTGCTGCACGGGCGTTACCTCATCCGCACCCACGCCGGGCGCGTGCTGGAAAGCCCGCAGGAGATGTTCCTGGGCATAGCGCTGCACCTGGCTATGAATGAGCAGCAGAACCGCAGCGAATGGGTGAAGCGATTCTACGATATGCTCAGCACGCTGAAAGTCACCATGGCCACCCCCACCC
>JAZOTV010000164.1:0-3417 GCA_045657815.1 Akkermansia sp. | reverse complement strand
GGGTGACAGAACAGTCGCAACGAGTTAAGCCACCGCTCTGTCACCCGCTCCGCGGGCTCTGAAACTTTTTTAGCCTAGCCGGGGCTGGGAGCGCTGACGCGCTCTTACCCCGGCCTTCTATCTTTCACCCACTTCGTGGGCTCAAAATTCCGCTGGCTCCAAAACGGTGTTGATAATGCAGACAATTGTGAAGTCTTTGGGACACATGTGGTATCTGGCAGATACTGCTATATAATTGTTGATTTTCGGTAAGAAAATCTGGTATAGTATTCTGCATGGCAGATAGGTGGAGTCAGAGACCATGGATGATTCGTCTCCGGCAGTTTATGTGGAGCTGCTGGAAGTTCCCGTTGCTCACATTCGGCCTGGGGCTTGCCTGGTCCCTGATGCTGGGTGCTGGAGCCCTGTATGAATCCTGGACCGGTGGCGCGGGAGTAGGGCTGGAGGTGGTGAAGTGGGTGTTGATGGGATTGGGATTCATGCTGCTCGGACTGTGGCTTATGGTGGCTCTGTGGCCCTGGGTGATGACGGTGCTTTGCTGTATGCGGCGGGAGTGGCGTCATCTGCTGAGGTGCTGGGCATGTGTGCTGGGTGCTGGCATGGTGTGTTGGGTCGGATGCGTGGCTGTGCTGTCGCTGGTATTTCGTACGGATTTGTATATGCTGGGAGTAACATTGCCGGAGGGGCGGGAGTATGTGGCTCCCCGTGGTCTGCGGCCCTGGGTGGGGGATGTGCAGCCTGTGTCTGAGCATGTTGATGAGTTGCTGCGTCTGCGCCCTGTCCGTCCGCCTGTGGAGGTGCTGGTGCAGATGCCGATGCTGCCGAATCTGGAAAAATTGACCCGTGAGGCCCCGGAGATTCTGCGGGAATATGTGTTGCGCTGCCTGTATGCGGAAGCAACAGACCCGCGTTTTGATGCGCAGGTGCTGTGCCTCGGGCATGATGCGGTGCTGCTGGCGCATGAGGACGAACCGCAGTCTCTTATTCTGGGTAAGTCAGATGTGGCGGCGATGATCAGAACCCACCTGCGGCCTAAGCGTCAACTCCCGGAGCCCGATGAAAAGAAATCTGAGCCGTGGCAGCTGCCTCTGCACTCGGGGTGGTCGGTTGTGTTGAACCGGGATTACATATATAATGACTGGTTGCCTGCGGAGGAGCAGGTGGCCGGGCCGCTTCGTCTGCTGGATAAAAGTCTGGAGCCGCTTGCGGCGAATCCGACCCGCGCCGGATTGGATGCTCTGCTGCCGCCGCTGCCGCAGGGGCCCTTCCTCTGCCTGTGGAGCGCCTGGGAATCCGGAGTGTACCGTGCCCTGGTGGTGCTGCCGCCATCGTACTCGGATGGCGTGGTCGAACTGCGGGCCCGCGAACTGTCTACCGGGAAGCCAGTGCTGCATTCCGGTCATGTTTCGCGGGCTCGTTCGCTGGATACCCTGGGACGTGCCATGATGTGGCATAACCTGCGGGTCCGCAGTGGAGGTCTGAATGAGGTTTATGTCACTGAGTGGGAAATCTGGTTCACCCCGGTGCACGGAGGTGAGGAACGCTGTGTCGGTCGGCAGGAATTCCTGATGATGGGTGGAGATTAAGGGCTGGAATGGCTGGATAATAGCGCTGGACATTGATGTTTTTTTTGTTATATTGATTTCATGTTCCGGCGCTTTCTGATGAGTTGTTGTGTATGTTTCGCTGGATTGTTTTCTGCGAGCGCAGGTGATTGGTATTCGGTAGAGATGCTGACAGATCTGGCTATTGTGCCGGTTTTTGCGGTGAATCCGGAGGTGTACTCCGCGGACACGAGTGCCTTGAGTCACGAGATATTGCTCGAATACCTGAAGCTGAAGAATTATCCCACTCCGAAGGCTGCTGCAGCGAGCCGCAAACCGTGTTGGATGCGCACTCTGCTGATATCGGATGAAATATCACCGCTGAGCAGCAAAAAGCATCTGGCCGCGGTTGCCCGGCAGCATGGAGACAAGTTTGCTGCCATTTACAGGGCCTATGTACGCTCCGTTGAAAAGGAATCAGCCCCCGTTGGTGATTCCGGGCTGGATGATGCCGATTTGTTCCGCCTGATAACGCTGGTGGTGAGTCGGTACCAGACCTCATTGGCAGGTAGTGTGAGCGATGTCGATGTGCGGGAGATGCACCGGCATCATCAGCGTTTGCTTGCGGCGCGTCTCTTTGTGCTCAGCCGGGTGAAAAAGACCGCGCTGGACACCGGTATGAAAAAAGTGGTGTACAAGGCCTGTGCGGAGTGTACGAACAAGGAACTGGTCACGCTGCTCGGCAATATGGTAAACGATTCCCCGGACGGCGCGCTCGGCAACGGCCTGCCCGGGGATGAAGATGCCCGCCTTTCCCGCAAGGAGATTCAGAAAATGGCAACCGATTGGAAGAAGGAGCTGGAGTCCTTGTTCCCCAAGACTTCGAAATAGTCTCTGCTGCTTACTCCTTTTTTGGGGGTGGCGGGGGCGGGGGAATGGCCTGCGCCGCCTGCTGCTGCGGAAGGGTGACGGGCAGGCAGATGAGTGACACCAGCCCGGCAGCCGGGACGATGACGAGGTTGCTCCCCAGGGTGACGGCTGCATCCACCGGCAGCGCTACTGCTGCTGCGGGCAGGGCATAGACCCCGCGCCAGGTCATGCGACGGGATGCCTGGTCATCATCGAATGCGGTGGAGTTGTCGCCTGCAGTGCCGATGCAACCATACAGGGCTGTGTGCTGCGTGGCCCTGGCTGGGGCTTCGGCTTGCCAGGTGCTGTCTTCCTTGAACTCGATTTCGCCGGAACGATAGAGCACGGGGTGGTCATCTTCGCCCTCGTAGTGCGTGATGGGAGTAACCACCACCTCCCGGTATACTGTTTCGCCCCGGCTGCCGGGGACAATGCTCAGCTTCCATTTCGAAGGGCTGACGATTACTTCCCCGAAACTGACCCAGGACCCCGGGCGCACATAGCGCAGCTGCACCCGATGCCCCTGCACATAGCATTTTCCGCCGCTGCGCAGGTAGGCCCGTGGCTGCGGTACCTCGACTCCATCGCAGACCATGGCATGTTCATACAAGCGTGCGTGGTTCACCATGCACGAACTCAGAAGAACACTGCAAAGCAGTGATATCGAGCGAAATGGATTCATGAATGCCATTTTACGCCTTTTCTTTCTGTTATCAAGCTGGTTTTGTCGGAAATGCTTTGATTTTTGATGCCTGTATCTGTTATACTGCGTGTATGAGATATTTCACGAAGGCGATAGGGGCTGTTTTATGTCTGCCGATGGTGTTGAATAGTTGCTATTTCAACTCCACGGGGCGTCTTCTTGACAAGGCTCAGTATGAAGCCCGGGCCAATGCGGCGGACCTGAATGTTTCGCCCAATCCTGTGGTGTACCAGAATGGTTTGAATTACTACATTGAGCTGC
>JAZOTV010000163.1:0-4872 GCA_045657815.1 Akkermansia sp. | reverse complement strand
AGAACGGCCTCATCAAGCTGGAGTTCAACAAGGCTCCTTATGCTGCCTATGTGGAGCGTTCTGCGGTAGATGCCGTGAACGAGCAGCTTCGCCAGACGGCCATCCCCCGCCTCCGCGTGGTAGAGTGATGATGATGTTCAGAAAACGAGCTTGGTGCGCGGTCATTGCAGGGGCTGTTCTGCTCTGTAGTGGTGTGTTGTGCCTTGGCAGTCCTGATAATCGGGCAAAGGTATGCCGGAAACTGCAGCATTACTACCGGGAGGCGGATGTGAGGCTTAATCTTGCGCACCATCCCCATCCGTCACACCTGCTCTCTCATTGCATAGATAAGGATGGTCTGGATTCCCCTGAGTTCTGGATTGCCCACGGCGGTGGGGTAGGGGAGTTTTTTTATACCAATTGCAAGGAAGCCGTGCACGATTCCCTTGATAAGGGGTTTACTTATATCGAGATAGATTTAGCGATAACAACGGATGGACATCTCGTAGGGGCTCATACCTGGCGTGAATTGAAGGCCCTGTTGGGTTCAGAGGAACTAAGCGATGCGCCCATGAGCCGTGCAGATATTGAGGCGTTGCGCCCCCGTTGGCGCCGCACCCCGTTGTTTGCAGAGGATATCTGCCGTATCATGCAGGAGCATCCCGGGATGGTGCTGGTGACCGATAAGGTGCAGGACTTCGAGCTGCTGAGGCAGCAGATTCCCTTTGCCGACCGTATGATTGTGGAGGCATTTTCGCCGCACGATTGCCTGCAGGCTTTCCGCGCCGGGTTTACGAATGTGGCGCTTACTGCATGGAATGTTTATCATTTGCAGCAGGCTCAGAAATATGGCATTCGTGGTGTTGTTCTTTCTGCCCATCTGATGGTGACGCATCCATCTTCTGTGCCGCTGGTCCGCCAGTTGCATGATTCGGGTTGCTGCATCATGGTGCATGGCGCAGCAGTCAGCGATACTCCGGATTTTGTGCATACCCACCTGGGGCGCAATATCAGCCGTATCTACACCGATACCTGGTCACCGTACAATCCTCCGCCGAAGCCTGCAGAGTGAATCTTAATTAATCATTATTCACTAATCATTAATCCTTTTTACTGTCCTTTTTTCGGTCTGTGGGGTTCCAGCATGCGTTTATTGTCGCTTTCCTGGTTGCGGGCGCGGCGGCGTGCTTCGCGCTGCAGGTGGGCCTGCATGGTAAAGGTTTTTTTCTTGTTTTCCGCCGGGATGTATGAGCCATCCGGGCTCATGTCGCAGGCCTGGGTGTTATCCTTGAAGCAGGCATCCAGAATATCCATGATGCGGGCGGCGTGCTGAGGGGTTTCTATGGGGACCAGCAGCTCTACGCGGCGGTCCAGGTTGCGGCTCATCCAATCTGCGCTGGCCATGTAGATGAGCGGGTTGCCGCCGTTGTGGAAATGGAAGAGGCGGGCGTGTTCCAGGTAGCGGTCCACGATGCTGGTGATGCGGGTGCAGGCACGTGCTTTTTCACTGGTGGGAGCCCAGCAGCAGATACCGCGCACATTCAGCTGGATATTTACCCCGGCCTCTGCGGCTTGTTCCAATGCTTCCATCATCTCAATATCATTGAGAGAGTTCATCTTGGCGCGGATGATGGCTCGCTCTCCCATTCTGGCGCGGTGCGTTTCGGCGGCAATGAGTTCCAGCAGGTGGCTCTTCATGGTGGCCGGGGCGGGGTAGATGCGGCGGAAGCGCATGAGGCGGGTGAGGCCGGTCACGGAGTTGAAGAACTGAGAGGCATCTGCCCCCAGGTGCTCGTTGCAGGTGAGCAGGGAAAGATCGCTGTAGATGCGAGCGGTGGCTTCGTTGTAATTTCCGGTGCCGATGTGGCAGTAGCGGCGCAGGCTTCCGTTCTCCCGGCGTACAATGAGCATAATCTTGGCGTGGGTTTTGAATCCCTTTACACCGTATACCAACTGCACACCGGAGCGCTGGAGCTTTTCGGCCTGTGCCAGGTTATGCAGCTCATCGAAGCGGGCTTTCAGCTCTACCAGCACGGTGACCTGCTTGCCTGTTTCAGCAGCGCGGCACAAGGCGGCAATAAAGCGAGAGTTTTCTGCGGTGCGGTAAAGCACCTGCTTGATGGCAATCACATCCGGGTCGGCTGCGGCTTCCTCTATCAGCTTGACCACCGGTTCGTAGCTTTCGTAGGGATTGTGGATGAGGATATCTCCCTGGGCTATGTTTTCGAACATGCTCAGTGAGGCATCCACCTCTGCCGGCCAGCAGGGGGTCCAGGCCTGCACCTTGTGCTGGTCATTGCCTGGCTCAAAAGCCATTTTGCCGAAATCCACCAGGCGCAGCAGCCCCGGTATCCGGTAGGTGGAGCCCTCATCTGCCCCCACGATGGCAGAAATGCGTTTCTCGATAGCGGCCGGTGTGCCGGCGGGCAGCTCCAGGCGAACGCAGTCCGAGAACTTGCGGGCCACCAGCACACTTTCCATCTCGCGTGCAAAGTCGCCACCTTCCTCCTCTGCCACGGCAATATCGCCATTGCGGGTTACGCGGAAAGGTGTGGTGCTCAGCACCTGCTCGCCGGGGAAAAGCAGGGGGCAGAAAGTGCTCACCATGTCCTCCAGCATCACATAGCCATTGCGCCCCAGCACAGCGGATTGCACGCGGCGGGGCAGGGCCTCCGGCAGGGTGATGGCCACGAAACGGCTGTCTCCGCCTTCCATGGGGCATAATTCCACCCCCAGAATGAGGCTCAGGTTCGGCAGCATGGGCGGCTGTTCCACCTCCATGGCCAGTGGGGTGAGGATGGGGGAGATATTGCTGGTGAAGTATTCCTCCAGGGCGGCATGCTGGGCTTCGGTCAGGTCATCCAGCTTCTGCGGGCTCAACCCGGCCTCCACCATGAGCGGCATCAGAACCTCCTGCAGCAGGTGGTACTGGGTGTTCACCATGCTCCCGGCGCGTTCGCGGATGCGCTCCAGCTGCTCGCTGGGAGAAAGTCCTGTTAAATCAGGTTTGAATTTTCCCGTCTGGCGCAGCAGCATGAGCCCTCCCACGCGCACCTGGAAGAATTCGTCCAGGTTACTGGCGCTGATGGAGAGAAACTTCACTCGCTCCAGCAGCGGCAGCTCAGGCCGCAGTGCCTGGTTCAGCACGCGCTGGTTAAACTCCAGCCAGGATATTTCGCGGTTGATGAACATGGGATGAAAGGCTCTTTATCAGCCATTCATCCTAGCATATCCATTCCTCGGTGGTCAAGCTCATTTCCCGCGTTTAGCGTTTTCTGCGGGGACCTGTGCCTTGCGGACAATCGCTACAATGTGGGAATCAATATAGTTCTTGCTGAAGAGAATGCCGCGCTTCATTCGGGAGTCTGTCTTGTTGAGCCCGGCAATGACTATATCCAGCTCGCCTCTGGCCAGTTTATCAATCATGGATACATAGTCCATATCCTGAATGATATAGCGCACGTTCAGGTGCAGGGCCAGGCGGCGGAGCAGCTCTATATCAAAACCGGTGTAGTTCTTTTCCTCGCCGTGGAGGAAGCACATGGGCTCCAGCTGGCTGCAGGTGCCTACCACCAGGGTGCGGGTTGGGGCGTGTGGAGCGGCAATCTGCGGCATATCGGGCACTTGCGGGGATTCGATACCGGTGCTGGTTCCAGTATTCGGCTTCACCCAGCGGGCGTACATCTGCTGGTAGGTGCCATCCTGTTTGTAGCGGTCAATAAACTGGTTAATCGGGCCAAGCAGGTCTGCATTTTTCTCTGCCACGCCCACGGCAATATCCACCCTGCCGGCGGATCCGGGCAGCACGGTGCAATCCGGTGAGCAGGCTGCCACGTAATCAAGCGTGTGGCTGTCGAACAGGTAGCCGTCAATCTTTTCCTGCAGCAGGGCAGAGTAGGCAGAATGGTGGCTGTTGAAATAGCAAAGGCGCGCATTGGTAAACTGCTCCTCTCCCACATACATGGCCTGGGCTCCCAGGGGCAAGCCAAGGCGGAAGTAACTGTTGTTCAGGTCATTGAGCTTGCGAAGCGGGGCTGTGGTGTTGGTCGCATCGGGGCGGTCAATGAATACGCCGCAGAGCAAAGCGATAATTCCAAGCAGAACAGCAGCATAAGTAGTCTTTTTCATGGTGAGAGATCAGGCTTCGGGTTCATTCTACTCTATTTCTGTATAAATTCCAGTAAAAAAATATTTAGGCTTCGGTAAATTTGTAGTTTATATATAGCTTTGCCCGTAGTGAGTAATCACAGCCTGCAGGCCAGCTCTGTCCGATAGCTCTGACTGCGCTGTAAAGAAAAACGGCAGACACCGTTGCGGGTGTCTGCCATATAAGCTGGAAAATCAGCTGAAAATCGGGGGCTTTACTCCCACTCGATGGATGCCGGCGGCTTGGTGCTCACGTCGAAGAGCACGCGGTTGATGCCGGAAACCTCGTTGAGAATGCGGTTGGAGGCCTCGCGCAGCAGGTCATAGGGCAGCTGCACCCAGTCGGCCGTCATGGCGTCCTCGGAAACGATGGCGCGCAGGTTGGTGGCGAACTCATAGGAGCGCTCGTCGCCCTTCACACCCACCGTCTTCACGGGGATGAGGCCGGCGTATGCCTGCCAGCACTTGTCATACCAGTCCCACTTGCGCAGCGTGCCGATGAAGATGGCATCGCACTCGCGGATGATGTCGAGACGGTCCTTGGTCACCTCGCCGGGGCAGCGCACAGCCAGACCCGGGCCGGGGAAGGGGTGGCGCCACAGAATATCGTGGGAAATGCCCATGGAGGCACCCAGCTCGCGCACTTCGTCCTTGAACAGGAAGGCCAGCGGCTCAATCACCTTGCCTTCTTCCTGCATCTTGAGCACACGCTCCACGCGGTTGTGGTGGGTCTTGATGACGGAGGCC
>JAZOTV010000162.1:0-8800 GCA_045657815.1 Akkermansia sp. | reverse complement strand
TACAACCAGCTGCTGCGCATAGAGGAGCAGCTGGGCAGCGCTGCCCGCTACGGCTGCTGATGCTTCCTTTCCGGGTTCTTGCATCATCCCAGGCCACCCGCTGCTTCGGCAACGGGTGGCCGCTGGTTTTCGCCGCCTCCGGTACAGGAGCATTGTGGATAAGTTGTGGATAACTTTTGCTTGCTATTACAGGCAAAGGGTGTAGAATGGAGCACATACTTACTGACAATGAAAACTCTTCTGAAATCGATGTCCCTGTGCGTGGTTGGCTGTTTTCTGGTGTCCTGCTCGGATTCTGCAGAAGGCGTGTGGCATGGTGAGTGCCTGAATGAATCGGTTGGCACGAAGTCCGGCATGAAAATGACAATCAAGCAGGAAGGCGATAAGCTGGAGGGAATCCTCATGCTGCAGGATGAACTGTACGGCAGCGGCCGCCTGACCGGGTATGTGACCGGTAAGGATGTGACGATGCATTCCGAAGGTAATATGCAGACCTTTATCAATATTGTATGGAGCGGCAAGTTGAAGGGGGATACCATCAAGGGAACATACCGTGTGGAGCCCGCTCCTTCTGCTGAAATGCTGGGGCGCGAGGTGCAGAAGGGGTCCTTCATTATTCACCGCGATTAAGGCCACAGCGAAATCAGATATTACATGAGCAGAACAGCACGAATCGGATTTGCCTCAGGAGTGTTCCTGATGGTATAGTTCTGTACGGGGTTCAGGTGGCAACCGGGGATGTAGCTGAGGAGTGATTTCTGTATGGAGAAGACTGGAATCAGGGGCAGGGCTCATCTTATTACCTTGTGCGCTTTTATCTGCTTCGGGCTGATGAGCCCGCTCTGCAAGTGGGCTATGGAGAGCGGCTGCATCACCGGGGTGAGCATGGCCGGGTTCCGCTTATGCGGGGCAGCGCTGCTGTTCTGGCTGGTGTCGCCGCTGGTGCCGAGGCAGCGGATTGATGCTGCGGATTGGAAGCACCTGGTCATCATGTCCCTCTGCGGCATGGGGATAAACCAGTTCTGCTATGTGCTGGGGGTTCAGTATACATCGCCTACTAATGCCTGTGTCATTACCACCAGCACCCCGGTCTTTACTTTCGCGCTTTCGGCCATATTCCTGCATGCTGCGATAACGGCACGCAAGGTAGGGGGGCTTGCGCTTGCTGCGGCAGGGGCCCTGGTGCTTATTCTGGGGTCTCAGATGCAGGGCGGGCGCAGCGGGAGCCCGCTGGGAGATGCCATCTGCCTGTTTTCTCAGTTATCTGCCTCCTGTTATTTTGTGTTTTTCAGTGGGGTAATCAGGAAATACCACCCAGTGGTGCTGATGCGCTGGCTCTTTCTTATTTCTGCGCTCATCACCTGCCCGCTCTGGGGCTGGGAAATCTGCACCCTCCCGTGGTGCGAACTTGGCATGCCGGAGATACTGGGCTCAGCCTATGTGGTGATTTTCGGTTCTTTTGTGAGCTACCTGCTTATGATTGTGGGGCAGCGGCACCTGGAGCCCTCCACCGTGGCTGCCTATAACTACATTCAGCCCGTCATTGCTGCCACTGTGGGTATTATGCTCGGTGTGGATGCGCTGACCTGGCAGAAACTGGTGGCGGTGCTCTGCATTGCTGCCGGCGTATGGGCGATTTCCCGCAAAGGTGCACCGGGGAAATAAGGGCGGCTATATGTGCCCCGATGCCAGGGCTCACATGTGAAACCCGGCTGATTTTTTTGAAACATCGCTTGACCAGCGGCGCTTCCTGCGTATAATGCCTGTGTACGATGTTTATCTCCTCTACCCCTATGCTGAAAATTTTTCTGAACTGCATGGTGCCGCTGGTGGCGCTGGCCTGCCTGTGGTTTGCCCTGGTGCTGCTGGTGGGTGGGTTGCGCATGTTGCAGCACCGCATTTCCTGTCTGGTGCGCGGTCTGCATGCAGGGAGTGTGGTGCGGCGGCATTGCGGGCGGGCCGGTATGCGCTTTTTCCCGGTCTTTACTTACACGGACAGCAAGGGTGAGGAAATCGATATCCTCGGCTCAGAGAGCTTTGCTACAGAGCTGGGGGCCCTGCGTGCCAGGCGCCCGCTGGTCTATGCAACAGAACGCCCGGATGCACCCATGGCCCGCAGCGCCGTGAGCTATATTGCCCGTCCCCTTTTCATGCTGCTGGGCTCCGGTTTCCTTTTTGCCGCCACGCATTATCTGCTGGTCATTATGCCGGATTAGCCGGTTTACACAGGCGGGGCGTTGTGCTAGATTAGCAGGCATGAATCCTTTGCCTGCCGGTTATTCTCTGCGTCGGGCCCGCAGTGCCGATTTCGCTGCTATCCGGGCCTTTTATGACCAGCTTATCGATGATATGCTGGCGCTGCCTCACCACCCCATGTGGGCAAAAGACGGCCACCCGGCAGATGCTTATCTGCGTGCGGCCGTGGAGGCCGATGAACTCTGGCTGGCTGAGTCTGCGGGTGAGCTGGCCGGGGCCATGGTGGTGAACTCCTCTGCGAACGAAGGATACAGGCAGGTTCCCTGGCAGGTGGAGGCTGCGCCGGAGGAAGTGGTTATTGTGCATGCTTTCGGGGTTGCAACCCGCCACCAGGGCAGGGGCCTGGGCTCTGGCATGATGCGCGAGGTGCTGGCGCAGTCCCGTGCCGCCGGCAAAAAGGTGGTCCGGCTGGATCTTATTGACCATAATCGCCCCACGGAGAAGGTCTACCTTCGCCTGGGATTCTCGAAATGCGCAGAAATCAGGCTCTGGTACGAGGAGGTGGGCTGGCAGCTCTTCCATATGTTTGAGTACGCTCTCTGAGCCTGCGTATGCAGAGTAAAAGGCTTTGTTAAAAGAAAAGCGCACCCGGGAAAACCCGAGTGCGCCTCTCGTTTCTCTCATTATCACTCTTTACAGAGTAGGCTTTTTCGGGGTCGGCTTGTCGCTCGTACCCTTGAAATCCTTGTTCGGCAGCCAGGTCTGGTTGCGGCCCAGGAAGGCAATCTTGCCGCGTACGATGAGATTTGCGCCTTCGCGCCACATCTCGCAGCCATAGACTTTTCCCTTCTGCGGGTCAAGAATCTCGCCGCCACTGTAGCGGTCATCGTCCTTCTCCAGATCCCAGATGATGGTCAGTCCTTTAATGGCAGGGCTGCCCTTGATCTTGGCTTTTGCACCGGGATTCTTCAGCAGTTCAACCACGCGTCCGTAGTATTTACCCTGGTATTCGTACACCTGCACCACGCTCTTGGCTTCCTTGGTTTCGTCATCGATAGTGGTCCAGTAGCCCGTGATGTTAGCTCCGGCCTGGGCGGCAAAGGCGCACAGGCTCATGGCCGCTGTCAGTAGAATTTTTTTCATGTGTGTGATCTTTTTTATTGGTTTGGATGGCCTGTTTCAGGTAAACCTGGAGCATGCTCTAGAAAGAAAATAATGCAAAGCTAGAGTATAGTCAAGGATAATTTTGCAAATACGCCTGTTAAGCACATGTTTTTCAAAGATTTCGCCGCGAGGGAGCGTTTTATTCCGGGTTACCGCCCATGACCCAGCGGTAGAAATTGCAGCCGATGAAGTTACCCACTACAATGACAGCGTAGAAAGGGAGGATGCTGCCAAGATTGGCACACCAGTAATCCAACGGGGCGCAGGAGTAGAAGTAGGCATCGGCAATGCAGTGCGGGAATCCGCACACGATGAAGAGCGGCACACCGAAAAGCATGGGCATGTTGTTACCCTTGCGGGCAAAGGTGACCGCGGTGGTCATGATGAACCCGCAGCCGATGGCAAGCAGCCCGCCATGCACCAGCCCCAGATCCAGGCGGCTTTGCAGCAGAGCCTGGGCGGTTTCCTGCAGCGGCATGGGGCTCAGGCGGGTGAACGCACCCATGGTGGCGCAGCCAATGATATTGCCCAGAAGCACAAGCAGCATCAGCCCCACTTCGTCCTTGGCAATGAACCCGGCGGTGCCGGTGTAGAGCCGCAGTTTGTAGCAAATGACTGATATAAGAGCAAAAGCAAAGATGACACAGCCAGCCAGAAAATCACCGGAGGATTTGAGCGCAAGAAATCCAAAACCCGCAATGCCGATGCAGATGCCGGACATGAAGGCCGAGCGAAGAATATTGAAAGTAGCCATGTTTCGGGCATACTAACAGATAAAGCAGTGAAGGGCAACGAAAATTCTGTTGCTGAGCTTAAAAATTGGCATTATGTCTAAGCTTATACTCGACAAACGGGTGGCAATGTGGTTTAGTATGCCCACGTTTATCCTTTTCACACGCATATGAAGTCCTACACCATCTTCCAGAAGTCTGATGACGCTACGGTAAATGCCTTCCTTGAATGGATGCGCAACCAGGAGCGCAACGTGTACCGCGCTGCTCTCCGTGAGCTGGGTGCCCTGAAGAAACTGCGCCCGCAGTACATGCAGCAGAAGCCTGTTGCAGAGCAGTTCGAATGGCTCAAGAAGATGCTCTCCTGGAAGCCTGCCGAAACCATCGCTGACCACCTGCTGCAGGTGTGGCTGATTCGTAAGCATGAAGGCATGCTGGTGAGCTTCATTGAGAAGCTGGGCATTGAGCACAACGGCCACGGCGTGGTGGATGTGCTGCCCGAGACGCTGGATGCTGACAAGCTCAAGGAGGCTGTGGACTCCCTGTTTGAGACCTATCCCGCCGGTGCTGTTTCTGTGTACCTGCACATGTTCCAGAACCAGACCGAGGAAGGCTGGCCTGAGCTCCAGGCTATCCTGGATAACGATGAGCGCGTTACCATCAAGTAATTTCTGAAACCGCAAAGCGGTCGGCCGGGGCGGAGAACTGCCCGCCGACCGCTTTTCTTTTTTTGCAGCCCGATGACCGAGGACGAACAGTTCATGCTGATGGCTATGCGCGAGGCTGAAAAGGCGCGCAGTGCCAATGAGGTGCCGTGTGGTTGTGTGGTGGTGAAGGAAGGGCGCGTGATTGCCCGCGGCTGGAACCAGGTGGAGTCCCTTAAGGATGCCACTGCCCATGCCGAAATGCTCGCTCTTACTGCCGCAGAGGCTGCTGTGGGGGATTGGCGCCTGGAGGGCTGCACCGTGTATGTGACCAAAGAGCCATGCCCCATGTGCGCCGGGGCACTGGTGCATTGCCGCCCGGACCGCGTGGTGTTCGGTATTCCGGACCCCAAGGGTGGTGCCTGCGGCGGTTGGATTAACCTGCTTGATTCCAACCCGCCGCTGAATCACAAGTGCGAGGTGCAGGGCGGGGTGCTGGGAGATGCCTGCCTGGAGCAGTTCCAATCATTTTTTCGTGCGGCACGTGCCGCCGCCAAGGAACGCAAACGCCGTATGAGAGAGGAGGAACAGGATGCTGCCGCAGATAGAGATATATGTGAATGTGGAGAATGACTGGGTTACGGAGGCGCTTGCCGGTCAGTTCCGCGAGGCGCTGCAGTCTCTGCTGCCCGAGCTGCTGGCTGCGCCGAAGGGGCCCGACCATGTACTCAGCGAGCTGGATATCGTAGAAATCTCCATTGTGGATGATGCCACTATCGCAGAGGTGCACGGCGAGTTCCTGGATGACCCCACTGCGACAGATGCCATCACTTTCCCGTATGGTGAAATCCTGGTAAGTTGTGACACCGCAGCTTCTTATGCCGCTGCGCATGGCCTTTCGAAAGCGGAGGAGCTGTTCCGCTACATGGTGCATGGCCTTACTCACCTGCATGGGTACCTGGATTACGAACCTGCCGATCGCGAGGCTCTTTTTGCTGTGCAGGAACCATTGGTTCGTCGGTTCTGTCCTTCTCTCCTATTAGGATAACAGGAAATTAGAATTGACATACGCCTGAAATCGGAGTATAGGAATTGTCATTATGAGTTTGATACCGTGGGCTGTCATGGCCGCTGCCTCAGCAGCGGTGGATCAGATGGAGTGCATTCCGCAGCGCGGAGAAGCCGGGTATACACCGGAGCCTGGGCATCACTTCCGCTGGGTAATGGAGAACGATTCAGCGGTTATGGATGACCGTAATTACACACATGGAACCCGCTTTGATTATCTGCAGAATCTGGCAAAGAACCCGGCTCATGCCCTGGGATTCAGCTTAACCCAGAACATCTATACCCCGCAGCTGCATACGCACGGAGCCGTGCCCGGCCAGCACCCATATGCCGGGTATCTGGCGCTGGGGGTGGGGCATCTGTACCGTGGAGAGAATGTGGGCAGCACGGTGGAATTCCAGCTGGGAACCACCGGTAAGGCCTCCGGTGCCCGCGAAATGCAGGATGCCATTCACAAGCTGTTCTGCCTGGAACGCTGGCATGGATGGAATGATCAGATTCGCGGGGAGATTACCTTCCAGTTTTCCGCTCAGCAGGATTTCCGGCTCAGTTGGGCAGAGGCAACTCTGAGCAACGGTATACAGACTGATGCTGTTTTCTACACCCGGGAGGAACTGGGCACGGTTTCCATTGCCGGTGGTGCAGGTGTGAACTTCCGCATTGGCTACAACCTGCCCAGCGCCATGCAGATGACCCGCAACCTTTCTGCCACCTACGGCAGCGGAACTATTCGCAAACCCGGGTATAATCCGGATGCGTCCTCCTATTTCCTGGTGGCCGGCGCTTCGGTGGATTATGTGGCGCGCGATATGTTCATTGACGGCGGCGTTTTCCATGATTTTGAACGCACCTGCGGCCGCCAGCCCTGGCAGGTGGAGGGCCGACTGGGGCTTGGTGTGCGCCGCAAGGGGGTGGATTATTACGCCGGTGTCTTTGTGCGCTCCCGCGGCTACCGCACGCAGGAGGATAATACCGCTATGGGCACTTTCTCCATGACCTTCAACTGGTAAATGACAGCTCTTCTTAAAGCCGGACTTATGGCCCTGGGCGCAGCCTGTGTGCTGCTTCTGGCCGGTGCATTTCCCCTGCTGGGGGCACCGGAGGTATATCGCAGCGGGGCTGTGCTGCTGCTGGGGGCTCTCAGCGTGTTGCTCTGCTTCTGGGGCGGGTGCCGTCTGGCGGCCGGGGCGCGTGGACAGCTGGTGTGCGGTCTGGTGTTCCTCTTCTTCACCGTTGCAGGGCTCAACATGCTGTTCCTGTATGGAGCCAAGGCGCTGGAGTATGCCGCCATCGGCGGGGCCATGTGGGCCGGTTTTGTGGGTATGGGCTGCGTGGCGCTTACGGGTGTGGTGTTCATGGCCGTGTTCGGTTTTCTGTGCTGCCGGGTCATGAACAAGCGCATCCTCTGGCTGGCCGGGGCGCATTGGGCTGTGGCGCTGCTGGGTATTGGGGCTTTTGTGGATGCTGCGTATGAGGTGCGCGTACCTGTGACCCTCCCGGCCGATGGCAAGACCGAGCTCACGGAGCTTTTTCTGGATGATGGCCGGCATCTGCCGCTGGGCTTCCGCCTCCGGGTGGATGATTTTGAGGTGCAGCATTATGATGATGCTACCTACATGATGTATACCTTTGAAAACGGGCGCCCGGGCGCTGCGCAACCGGTAGAGCTGCGTGGTGATATGCTGCATTTGGGGGGCGAAAGCTGGCCTGTCAGCTCGCTGAAATCTGCCCCGGGTATGCCGCATCCTTTCCTGATGCTGCCGGGGAATCCTGCGCGTGTGCTCATGCAGCAGCCCTGCACCGTGCGCGACTACTGCGCCCGCCTTGTGGCGTTTACCGACCACCGCGGCCGCCCGGAAACGCACACGGCGGAGCTGCGTGTGAATTCTCCCTTTGCCTGCAAGGACTGGCGGTTCTCCCTTTCCTCATACCGTGAGCAGGGCGGCCAGACGGAGGTGCTGATGCAGGCGCGCCGGGCGCCCGGGCGCTTTGCTGCTCTGTGTGGTATGGTGGGCATCATTATCTGCACTGCTGTGTGGTGCTGGTGGAGAAAGGAGGAACAGGTATGACGATGCTGGTTTACACGCTCACGATTTTTGCTCTGTTGCTCTGCTGCGGCAGTGTGCTGGCCGCGCTGTTGAAGCGGGCAGGGGATTCCCGCCGCGCGTTTGATGCCGCCTGGGTTGTGGCCGTGCTTCTTTTTGTGGCAGATTGGGTGCTGGCCCAGGCGCCGCCTTTCGGCAATATGCGCCATGTGCTTGCCTTTTTCCCTCTGGTTATGGTGCCGGCGGCTCATTATCTGCGCCGTTTCCGCGGGATGGATCTCACCTCTTGGCTGGCGGCGGCCTCGGCTCTGGCCCTGGTCGGTGCGCTCTGCATGCCGCTGCAGGCCACCTGGCGGCAGATGCCTGCCTTGCAGTCCCCCTGGTTTGCGCCGCATGTCATTGCCTATGTGGTTTCCTACGGGCTCATGACGGTGGCGGCGCTGCTTACCCTGGCCTCATTCCGGCGAGAGGAGAAGCTGGCAGAGGCCGGTGAAGTGGTGCGTCTTTCGCTGCCGTTCATGACTTTCGGCTTGTGGAGCGGCGCGCTCTGGGCAGATGCTGCCTGGGGTGGATACTGGGCCTGGGATATCAAGGAAGCCTGGTCGCTGCTCACCTGGTGCATCTACCTCATCTACCTGCATGTGGAGCATTATCCTGCCTTTGCTTCCTGGCGTCGCCCATTGCTGCTGCTTGGCTTTGCGGCGGTGATTATCACCTTCCTGGTGGTGAACCTGCTTCCGCGCATTGAGTCCATGCACTCCTATGCTCAGTGAGCCGGTCGGAACTCTGGCAGTTCCTGTGCCCCGGCCTGGCGAAGCAGCCCGGCGCATTCGGCAGCCTGCTTCTGAATGGCCAGGTTGAGCGGGCGCATGCCTTGGTTGTTCACCGTGTTCACGTTGATATCTGCGTGGGTCAGGAGCTTTTTCACCCGCGCCGGCAGGTTCTTTTCTGC
>JAZOTV010000161.1:0-2034 GCA_045657815.1 Akkermansia sp. | reverse complement strand
GGCACAATAATTTGTCTTCCTAAGACCGCTTGGCCTCCGACTTGGTGGCTGCCACGCAGACCCCGCGTGCCAATGTGGTGACGGGTATCATCAAGGCCAATATCCCCAGCCGCATAGCTTTCCGTGTGGCCAGCCCGCTGGATTCCCGTATCATTATTGACCAGGCTGGCGCAGAGAACCTGCTGGGCAAGGGCGACAGCCTGTTCCTGCCACCCGGCGGCATCACCAAGATGACCCGTGTGCAGGGTGCCTTTGTGAGCGATGCAGAGATTGCCAAGATCATTGCCCACTGCGCCGCCCATGCCAAGCAGAAGTTCGAGCAGGGTGTTGCGGCAGAGATGGACAGCGCAGAAGGCGGCTCGCCCAATGCGGATAACGGTGGTCGTATCGGTACCAAGAACATGAACGATGAGGATGCCGAGCTCTACACCCGCTGTGTTCAGCTGGTGGTGACCGAACGCAAGGCCAGCACTTCTCTCCTTCAGCGCCGCTTCAGCATAGGCTACGGCCGCGCAGCCAAGATTATGGACATGATGGAGGAGCAGGGCGTTATCTCCGCGCCCTCTGGTGCCACCCGCGCCCGCGAAGTGCTGGTGGATGCCCCGTAAGGAGCTTTCATCAGGCGCGTTCAGAGAATCTTAACGGCCTCAAACTGAAGAAAGAAATAGCACCTTGCCTTATATTATCCGGCAAGGTGCTAATTTGCACTGTGTTCACAGAAAATAATAAGTGTGCCTTGGGTCACATGTGAAGCCGGATAGAGATTGATCTTGAGGTGCCATCAAAAAAGCCCGTACCTGATCAGGTGCGGGGCTTTTTGATTCAAACAGTGGCGGGAATTAATCCAGCCGCATGGATTTACCGGGTTCAGGAATGATGATTTCAGCGCCCGGCATCCGCTCCCGCAGCTCATTTGCCATGGATTCGACTGCGGGCGGGTCGCCGTGCACGAGCAGAACCTTTTTCGGATTCAGGCTGCATGCGTAGTCGATAAGAGCCCGGCGGGTGGCGTGGCCGGAGAAATCGAAACATTCCACCCGGCATTTCAGGGGATAAGCCTGGCCGCCCTTTTCTCGCAGCCTGACCAGTTCTCCCTGCTGGGTTGCCTTGATTCTGCCGGCCGGGGTTTCCGGGTCGCTGTACCCCACAAAGAGGATAGCATCATCCGGGTGGGTGATAATCTGCTCTGCAATGAGGTGAGAGACCGTGTGCTCGCTCATCATGCCGCTGGATACCAGGTAGATATTTCCCGGTGACGCCACAATGGGAGCCTTGCCCTGGCGGGGCAGCCCGTGTGTTTCCACATGCTCCTTGATGCGGAAGCCGGGCTTGAGGCGCGGTGTGCTGTCGGCCAGCTTGTCATACACGGCGGTAATCTTAGAGCTGAGGCCTCCGAAGTAGACAGGTACATCGGGAATCAGCCCTTGTTCCTTGAAATGGCCGATTTCGGTGAGCAGACACTGGCTTTTGCCCAGGGCGAAAACCGGTATGAGAACAGCTCCTCCGTTCTCCAGAACCTCGCGTATGGTATCGGCAAAGCGGCGCATTTCGCTGGCTCGTGTATAATCGGCTGCTCGTTCAGTGCAGCCGTGTGTGCTTTCCATGATGAGGATATCGATACCGCTCTGCGGGAAATCTGCACCGGCAATCAGGGTCTGGTTGTCAAACTGTACATCACCTGTGTACAGCACCGTGGTGCCGCTCTCGCTTTCCAGCTCCACGCCGCAGCTGCCCAGAATATGACCAGCATCATGCAGTGTGGCCAGCACCCGCCCGTTGCGGCCAATACGGAAGGGGGTGCCATAGGGGCGGGGCATCCAGCAGCGGGCTGCGTGGTCCAGCTCCATGTGGGTGTAGAAAGGGTATTCGATGATACCGTTCTGGGTTCGCTTGGCGGTCATCACATTGACAGAATTGTGCAGCATGGCCAGCCCTACCTCGCAGGTGGCGGCGGTCATGTTCACTTCGGCTGCAGGGTATTTATCCTGCAGCATGGGCAGGGTGCCGATGTGGTCCAGGTGGGAGTGTGTGACA
>JAZOTV010000160.1:0-14004 GCA_045657815.1 Akkermansia sp. | reverse complement strand
CCTCTGCTGCTCCCACGGCTTTGCCTACGTGTTCAAGACCATCGTGCCCCCCGCCGATGTGGACGTGATCATGGTGGCTCCCAAGGGCCCGGGCACCGAAGTGCGCCGCGTATTCGAGGAAGGTTTCGGCTGCCCCGGCCTCATCGCCGTGTGGCAGAACCCGAGCGGCAACGCCCAGCAGACCGCCCTGGCCATGGCCAAGGCTGAGGGTCTGACCCGCGGCGGTGTACTCGAATGCACCATGCAGCAGGAAACCTACGAAGACCTCTTCGGTGAGCAGAACGTGCTCTGCGGTGGTCTGGTAGACCTCATGAAGTATGGTTTCGAAACCCTTATCGAAGCCGGTTACCCCGCCGAGATGGCCTACTTCGAATGCGTGCATGAAGCCAAGCTCATCGTAGACATCATCTACAACAAGGGCATCCAGGCCATGAACGGCGTCATCTCCAACACCGCTGAGTTCGGTGAATACTACAACGGCCCGCAGATTCTGGGTCCGGAGGTGAAGGAGAAGATGAAGGAGAGCCTCAAGCGCATCGAAACCGGCGAGTTCGCCCGCGTGTGGCTGGCCGAGGCCGCTGCCGGCGCCCCCAACCTGCTGGCCAAGCGCGCTGCTCTGGCCGAGCACCCGGTCGAAATCGTGGGCAGCAAGATCCGCTCCCTGTTCGAACGCAACTAATCAACACTTCCAATCTGGATTCGGCGGGTTGCCTCAACCCGCCGAATCTTTTTCACCCCGCATCTCCTGCCATGGAACACGTCATCAACGTCGAAAAAGCCACCGTCTTCCTCAGCGGCCGCGAAATCCTGCACAGCATCAACTGGCAGGTGCAGAAAGGCGAACGCTGCTTCATCCTCGGCGCCAACGGCGCCGGCAAGACCACCCTGGTGCGCATGCTCCTGGGCTATGCCTGGCCGCTTTTCGGCGCCACGGTAGAGGTGCTGGGGCGCCGCTTCGGCACGGTGAATCTGCAGGAGCTGCGCAAGCGCATCGCCTGGGTGAGCCCGCTCATGCACCAGTGGCTGGGCGACCGCGAATGGACCGGCCGCGAGATGGTGCTCAGCGGCCCGGATGCCACCATCGGCCTGTTCCGCACCCCCACGGCAGAAGAGGAGGAACGCGCCGCCGGGCTCATGCACAAACTTCGGGCAGAGCATCTTATGGAGCGCACCGTGGCCACCATGAGCTCCGGCGAGCAGGTGAAAGTGCTCATCGCACGCGCGCTCATGACCAGCCCGGAACTCATGATACTGGATGAACCCAGCGTGTACCTCGACATCGCCGGGCGCGAATTCCTGCTCAACACCATTGCCGAACTCGCCAACTCCCACCCGGAGCTCACCATCATCTTCATCACCCAGCGCATTGAGGACATCCTCCCCGAATTCAGCCGCGGCATGATTCTGCGCCAGGGCGAAATCCAGGCCTACGGCTCCCGCGAGGAAGTGCTCACCGAGCAGAACCTCAAGGCCGCCTTCAACCTCGATATCCGCCTCATCCGCGCCCGCAACGGCCGCCTCTGGAGCGTGATTGAGTAGGAAGTACAATTGACAAATGGCGCTTCGTCCATTGTGCATTGTACATTTGGGAGATGCCCCATTTAAGGCTTGCATCCAACGCACGCAGCAGGTAAGGTATAGGCATGCAGACGAATCTCATCATATCCCTGGAGGAATTCCCGGAGGAGGGGCGCTTTCTGAGCGGAGAGCTCGATGCCTCAATATTCGGCATCGACTGCGAATCGCTGCGCAGCACCGGCCCGCTGAGCTATGAGCTGGAGGTACAGCTCTTTGAGACAGAGCTCATGGTGCGCGGCAGCATCTGCGCCCCCTTTGAACTGCGCTGCGATCGCTGCCTGGCACTCTTCCCCTATACCGTGGAGCTCGATGACCTGACTTTCTCGTATGATGTGAAGGGGAAACTCGCGCTCGATATCACCGAAGATTTGCGCGAAGAAGTAGTTCTGGCCCTCCCAAGTTACCCAAAATGTGAGATTTCAGGCCTTGAATGTGAAATAAATGACACTTTTGGTGATTTTAGACTGGACAAAGACCCCCAGTTGGGTGTAGACTCAGCTACCCCGAGTGGCGAAAGCGTCTGGGATGCACTGGATCAGTTTCCCAAGGAATAAGCGCCGAAGCTCCACTCAATGTATCACATCTCGAAAATCTTAAACCAGATATAGAACTATGGCAGCTCCGAAACGCAGAACGTCCAAGATGAAGCAGCGCTCCCGCCTGGCCGCCCAGGCCTGGAAGGCTCCCAAGCTCGGCAAGTGCCCGAAGTGTGGCGCAGCCGTCCCCGGTCACACCGCCTGCCCGCAGTGCGGCACCTACAAGACCCAGAGCGGCGCTGAGGTGATTGTGAAGCTCGTGGACTAATCCGCGGGACTCGCACACGGCAAAAAAATCTTTCAAGCAACGCCCCCTACTTTTCAAGTATGGGGCGTTTTTGTATTGACATCACCCATGTATCTGCTAGAGTAGAGTCAAGTATTGTTCATACAACCATTTTCCCTCACATGAAGCTCGCACTCGATGCAATGGGCGGCGATAACGCGCCGCAGATTAATGTGGATGGCGCCAAGCTGGCACTGGCGCAGATTCCTGCACTGGAAAAGATTTACATGGTGGGCGATGAAGCCACTGTACGCGCCTGCTGCGAGGCGGCCGGCATTGCCGACCATCCGAAGATTGAATTCGTGCATGCCCCCGAGGTAGTCACCATGGAGGAAAGCGGCATCATGGCCGTGCGCCAGAAGAAGAAGTCCTCCATGAGCATCTCCGTGGACCTGGTGAAGAACGGCACGGCAGATGCCGTGCTCTCTGCCGGCAACACGGGTGCCGCCGTGGCCGCCAGCACCATCAAGCTGCGCCTGCTGCCCGGCGTGGAGCGTGCCGGCATTGTCTCCCCCCTGCCCGCTGCACATGGCAATGTGCTGGTGAGCGACACTGGCGCCAACCCGGATGCCAAGCCCAGCCACATGGTGGGCTACGCAGTAATGGCCGCCCTCATGTCCCGCTACGTGTACAACCGCCCGACCCCGAAGGTGGGCGTGATGAGCAACGGCACAGAAGACTGCAAGGGCAGCGAGACCTCCCTCAAGACCTACGCCCTGCTCAGCGAGCTGAATAAGAAGGGGCTGCTTCCCTTTGAGTTTGTGGGCAACACCGAAGGGCATGACCTCTTTGAACACGGGCTGGATGTGGCCGTGACCGATGGTTTCACCGGCAATATCCTGCTGAAGTGCGTGGAAAGCACCGCCAAGTTCTTCTCCCACACCATGAAGGCTGCCATCAAGAGCAGCGTGCTGGCCATGCTGGGTGCGCTGGGTATGAGCAGCGTCTTCAAGACCCTGCGCAAGCGCATGAGCGCCGATGCCGTGGGCGGCAGCCCCCTTATCGGTGTGAACGGTCTTTCCATCATTGCCCATGGCTCCGCCACCGGAGTTGCCATTCTGAACGCCATCCGCATGGCCTGCGAAATGCACGGCAACAACATCAACGAACAGATTGTAAAATACATGGGTGATATCAACGAGGCGCTCAAGGACATTCAGGCCGAATAGCGCTCTGCAGGTTCGATTCATTCAGACAATCCCCACTCATTGATGATGCCCGGCAGCCCCGGGCACCATCATAATATGGAACTGAAGTTTTTACCGGCATGCTGAAAAACGTCTTCTACAGAAAAACCGGCGATGACTTCGAGTTCTGGTTCGAGTTTACTGAGCAGATTCTCCACCACTCCACGGGCGGTGAATTCAGCATCGCGGAGCAGATTCCCGGTGATGCGCAGGAAATCCCCCGCACCGATGACCCGCAGGCCACGGGGAATCTGCACTGCTCCATTCTGGGCAGCCGGCTCGTGGGTGTCTATCAAGACGAACCCTACACGCTGAAATTTGATAACGGCAGCGCCATCTCGGTGGTCTTCGACTTTCTCTACTCAGACCCGACCCTGGGGAGCTACTACACGCTTGAGTTCTACTCTGCGGAGCACATCGCTGCTGACTCCGTACTCAGGGAATACCTTGACGAAACTTGCGTCGAGGCCAACCGCATGAATATCTGCTCCATCAAAGAGGAAACAAGCAAGGAAGAAGCCGAAATCTGTGTCGAAGCCAACCGCGTGAATATCTGCTCCTTCGAGGAGAAAACAAGCAAGGAAGAAACACCGGTACCGCTTGTTCCTGTCTCGCGCATGCAGCGCATCCGCAGATTTGCCCGGTTAATCCTTGCATACCTATCCAGCCTGACTCTTCTTCTCCTGACTTACCAGATTGAAAACCAGGCAAAGCCCGGCTGGGTATTCTCCGAACCCATCTGCTGGTTTGCCGCGCATCTCTTCCACCCCGGTCTCCCCCTGATGGGCACCCTCTGCTGTTTCCTGTTTATCCACGAGGATAAGAGCCGCTACAAAATCTGGCTCCTGCCGGTTTTCCAGACCCTGGCTATGAGCCACGGGCTCGCGTTTATCCTGTTCCTGTGCAGTGGCCCGATTCGCCTGGCCTCCACTATGGGAGACGGCGCCATGGCACTCATGTTCGCAGGTTCCCTTGTAACTTTTCCCCGCATGATTCCCGGCATCCTGATGTACCTGATACTCTGCTGCGCCGGGCAGGGTACACGCACCACCATCCGCAACATCAGCGAGCTGCTCATCTATGCCATTCTGGCCGGTGCCCTGCTCTGGCTCTGCTACATGCTGGTTTACCAGCCCTTTGATTTCACATTTGTCAGCACCCCGACACCACTTCCTCAAGCAGATTAATGGCATACAAGGGCAAATCAACAACTCGATAACTTCCTGCAGGACTATCCTTGGTAGCAGCAACTTCTACCGTATTGACAGCATATGGCTGCATAGAAGTCCTGACGGCCAATGGACGCCTGTAACGCCGGTAGAAGCTCTGCAGACTTTTGGCGCGCAAGTTCCGCTCAGCCTTGACTTCCAACGGCACAATTTCAGTTTCACCTTCATACAGAAAATCCACTTCTGCCTGAGCTCTCTCCGCACTCCAGTAGTATAGCGTGACTCCCAATTCCGCTGCAATCTGCTGTTGCACATACTGTTCTGTAAGCGCCCCCTTAAATTGTCCAAAAATGGCGTTCCCATCAAGAATGATGGATGCCGACAACTTGCACCGGGCAGCCAGCAAGCCGACATCTACAAAAAACATCTTGAATGCCCCATCCGTGAACGCTTCCAGCGGTATCTCCGGTCGGGTAGCGCGCTGCACAATATTTACAAGTCCGGCAGAGGCCAACCAGCGAATCGGCCCTCGAAGCCTGTCAGTTTTCACACCCGGGACAACTTCACTTTGCACAAATCTCTTATCTTCCCGCGATAATTGCGCGGGAATCGATTTCCATATCTGACTAATCAGGTGCGTTTCAGCTGCTGTGGCATGCTTGCTGAAATCATCGTGATAATCCGCCAGCAACCGCAGCTGCACTTCTCGAACCTCTTTGAAACTACCGGAAGATACATATCGGGCAACTACTTCCGGCATACCACCTACATAGTAGTAATAACGCAGTTGTTCGGCAAGCCGTTCATGAAAACGCTCCATTGTTTCCCAATCCTTCTCTCTGAGAATCTGCACATAGCGGCCATTCCCTGTGGCTTGCAAAAATTCGGTAAATGACATTGGCCCCAGATACATCCGATCCACCTTTCCTACGGGAAATCCTGTTCCCTTATGCTCCGCCACACCCAGCAGCGAACCGGCTGCAATGATGTGCTGCTCAGGAGCCTCCTCGCAGAAATACTTCAAACTGGTTATGGCGCTGGGGCACTCCTGTATCTCATCCAGCAGAATCAGTGTCTCGCCAGGCACAATATCCACATCCCCATGAAGCTGTAAATCCCTCAGCAAGCGAGTTATCCGGTAATCCTTCTCAAAAGATGCCTTCATCAGAGGCTCCTTATCAAATCGGACATAAACCACATTTTTATAATATTTCGCCCCGAACTCCCGCATCAACCAGGTTTTCCCTACTTGCCTCGCTCCCAACAACAACATGGGCTTTCTGTGCGGATGCTCTTTCCAATTCTTTAATTTTTCCAGACTCCAGCGTTCCATATCAGGCTCCTTGAATCTCTCTTTCACAGATTACTGCATACTGCATTATAAGTCAAGCATGTTCGAATACAACGAGACAAAATACAAAGGAATTTTATTCAAAAATCCGGCAAAACGCAAAGGAACTTTGCGCTAGATTACGGCAAAATGCAAATGAACTTTATTTCCAAGATGAGCCGGCATTAGAACACAATGCCCTATTGCCGCGCAAGGGCAAGTCTGCTATCATGAGCGGCAAGATGACACTCGAACACCCCTTTATCGATGATACGCAGTTGCCTGCCTGGTCGCAGCTGAGCCCGGAGAAAGCCCGCGTGGATATCCGCCTGGCCATTGAGCAGGCCAAGGCTGCCGTGGAAGCCATCTGCCAGGTGCAGGAGCCGACCTATGCCAACACCTTCGATGCGCTGGAAAACTGCAGCTCCGCCCTCATGCGCGGCTGGCAGCGCCTCAACCACCTGCGCTCGGTCATGGACTCCCCCGAGCTGCGCGAGGTCATCAACGAACTCATGCCCGAGGTGGTCATCTACTCCAGCAGCGTAACCCTCAACCCGCAGCTCTACGCCGTGCTCAAGAATGCTGCCGCGCAGCCCTGGGTACAGGAGCTCTCCGCTGTGAAGCAGCGTTTCATCTCTGAAACTCTGGCCGATTTCCGCGAAAGCGGCGCCGACCTGCCGGAGGACAAGAAAGCCCGCTATGCCGAGCTTTCCACCGAAATGGCCCAGCTCTCCCAGACCTTCGGCGAACATGTGCTCGATTCCACCAATGCCTGGGAATACGTAACCAGCGATGAAAGCGAGCTGGCCGGTCTGCCCGAATCCGCCCGCGAAGCCGCCCGCCAGGATGCCCTCTCCAAGGGCCACGGCAGCGAAGAGGCACCTGCCTGGCGCTTCAGCCTGCAATTCACCAGCATCCAGCCCGTGCTCACCTTTGCGGACAATGCCGCCCTGCGCGAGCGCGTGTGGCGCGCCATGCAGAGCAAGGGCACAGGTGAATTCGACAACGCCCCGCTCATCGACAAAATCCTCACCCTGCGCGCCGAAAAGGCTGTCCTGCTGGGTTACGAGCGCTATTCCGACTATGTGACCAGCCGCCGCATGGCCGGCAGCGGCCAGAACGCGCTGAATTTCATCAACAAGCTGCACGAGCAGGTGCGCCCCGCTTTCATCGAGGAGCAGGAAGCCATCCGCCGCTTTGCCGAGGAGCAGACCGGCACCGCCATCCCCGCCCTGGAGCCCTGGTCCGTGGGCTACTGGAGCGAGAAGCGCCGCAAGGCACTCTACGATTTCGACTCCGAGGAACTGCGCCCCTACTACGCCATGCAGAATGTGCTGGATGGCATGTTCTCCATCTACGCCGGGCTCTACGGCATCCGCTTCACCCGCAAGGAAACCGCCTGCATCCAGCCCGGCGAGGAAGTACCCGCCGGTGCGGTGGAAGTGTGGCACCCCGAGGTGCTTTTCTACGAGGTGCACGATGAAGAGAGCGGCGAGCACCTGGGCTCGTTCTATGCCGACTGGTACCCGCGCGATGTGAAGCGCGCCGGCGCCTGGATGGATGCACTCTCCACCGGTCTGCCGCCCATGAACGGCCAGCCGCGCGTGCCGCATCTGGCGCTGATGTGCGGCAACATGAGCCGCCCGGTGGGCGACAAACCCGCCCTGCTCAGCCACTACGAGGTCGAGACCGTATTCCACGAATTCGGCCACCTGCTGCACCAGGTGCTCAGCAATGTGGAGGTGCGCTCCCTCTCCGGCTGCAATGTAGCCTGGGACTTCGTGGAGCTGCCCAGCCAGATTAACGAGAACTGGACCTGGGAGCCCGAGGCCATTGCCCGCTATGCCCGCCACTGGCAGACCGGCGAGCTCATGCCCGGCGAGCTCATGGACAAGATGCTGGCCGCCCGCAACTACGGCTCCGCCTCCTTCTTCATGCGCCAGCTCTGCTTCGGCAAGATTGACCTGGAACTGCACACCAACACCGCCCGCTTCCTGGGCCGCGATGTGGAGGAAGTGGACCGCGAAATCCTGGCAGATTACCGCGTGCCCACCACCGAGCCGGGCAACAGCGTGCTGCGCGCTTTCTCCCACATCTTCGATGGCGGCTACGAAAGCGGCTACTATTCCTACAAGTGGGCCGAAGTGCTCGATGCCGATGCCTTCTCCCGCTTCGCGCAGGAGGGCATCTTCAACCCCGCCACAGGCCGAGATTTCCGCCGCTGCATCCTCTCGCAGGGCAACAGCCGCCCGGCTGCCGAGCTGTACCGCGATTTCATGCAGCGCGACCCGGATACCGCCGCCCTGCTCCGCCGCAGCGGGATAGAAGCTTGAATTTTGAATCTTTGATTTTGGATTTGTAGAGTTCCGCGCGCTTTGCGCGCCAGAAAGGAAAGGCAGATGACCCGGGAGGAGATGTACGAACGCACGATGCAGTTCTCCGTTCGCATCGTACGCATGGTAAAGGCTATGCCCCGCGGCATAGCAGAAGACGTCATTGCCAAGCAATTAACCAAAAGTGCCACCTCCATCGGCGCAAACTATCGCGAGGCCAGCCATGGCAAATCCACTGCCGACTTTGTCTCCAAGCTCAAAATCAGTGAAGGTGAAGCAGATGAAACGCTATACTGGCTGCAACTGCTTGTCAATAGTGGCATCATGAAACAATCAAAGTTACAGACTCTCATCGATGAAGCCAACGAACTGGTAGCCATCCTCACAGCCAGCACTAAAACCTCTAATCAGCATAACTAGTGCGAGCAGATCGAGCGGAATTCTACAAATCCAAAATCTAAAATCCAAAATTCAAATTATCCGTTCACTTTTGCGCTTGCAGTCATGGCAGCGTTAGCGTACTATAAAGCCACACATCACTATGTCTGAAGCAGAACAACAACCGGTTGAGGAATTCACGAAGGTAGAATCCATCTTTGTGCGTGGGCGCAATTGCCTGCTGCTGCGGGCAGATTTCTCGCCCATTTTCGTGGATTATTACCTGCACCTCATGCAGCACAAGCTGCGCAACGAGGAGACGGAAGACACTGTACTCAAGAAGCTTCTGGCATATTTCACGCTACACCTGGTTTCCCGGCCCTGGCAGGAATACCATGCCTGGACATTCAATGTGTGCACCCCGCGCCTGGCCAACTACTTCATCTCCGGCTCATCCCTGACAGAGGATGTGGTGGGGCGAGCTTTCCGCGAAGACGTACGCGAAACGGATAAGAACATGCTCTTTGCCCAGAACCTGGTGCCCAACAAGGAGCCGCAGACCTCCGTCATCGCCCTGCCCTCCGGCCCGGTGGAGGAATGGGTGCAGGATTTCTACCGCCAGAGCGAGCAGCGCCAGTCCCGCGCTTTCGACCTGGGCAATGACAAGTTTGCCCTCATCACCGCCCAGCCGGATGCCGACCATGACTGGCTGCAGGAGCTCACGGAAGATGACGTGCGCGCCATCAGCGAGGTGGAACAGACCAAAGTGCTGGAAACCCGCAAGTTCCGCTTCAGCTGCGGCTGCACGGTGGAGAAGGTTCTGCCTGTGGTGCGCGCCATGAAGCATGACTTTGCCGACCTGCTTTCCGAGCAGGGGTACCTGGAAATCAATTGTCCGCGCTGCGGTGCATCTTACAGGGTGACTCCTGATATGGTGCTGGCGCAGGAAAATTAAACCGCCCACCCCCCAGCCATGCCCGCCCGGTCTGCCATGCTTGCGCTTTCAGCTATTCTTGCCTGCGCAAGCTGCACCCCGGTGCGCACGATTTATGATGACCAGGGCAACATTGTAAAAGATGAGCCCGGGGGAGAAAAGGACCTGGTCTCCACTTTTGAGAAACGGTTCAATGATTCTTTCTCAGAGCATAAGACACAGGACGGCGTGCCGCAGACTACTTCCTCCAAGGTGAGTTCCTTCCAGCGCCAGCTGGATGATGCCCGCAGAATCGACAAGCCTTTTGCCACCGGAGACTTCGACACCGGAAAGACGCTCGACCTGCGCAGCGATGGCTTCGCAGGAGCCGCCAAACGCTTCGATTCCGGCAAGGACGGCATTGAGCGCACGGCTAACTCCATGTATTCCACCGACCTGAGGCCGGATTTCATGAATGACAGCCACGGCATCAGCCATTCCAACCGGTACCAGGGCGCCGATAAGGACTCCCGCTCCACCATGGAAGGCATGGCGCTGAATGACCGCAGCAAATCCCACTACCTGAGCGACAGCATCCCCTATTCCACCAACCAGAGTAACCACTATGTGGAGGGCCGCCGCAACAAGACAGAGCAGCCCACCATCATGAATTACCAGGAATACTACCGCCAGCACCGCAACAGCGTGAGACAGCTCCTGGGGCGTGATAATGAGGCTCAATAAATCAGGAAATGGGTCTGTTCCCGATTGCCCAGGCTCCGGCGCTGTCTTTTTGCTTGCAGAGCGGAACATAATCCGCTAACATAGCGGCATGTTGAAAATTGCATCTTTCCTGTTACTGGCAACTTCCGCCCTTGCTCTTGATTTAGCAGAAAGCATCAAGAGCGGCGATTTCTGGAAAAAGAATGCGCAGGAAAGCCTGCAGGAAAGCCCCCTTCAGCGGCCGGATGAAACGCATCTGCGCACCTCTGGCATCAGCTTCGGCAGCCTTCGCACCGGTGAGGTCATTGTAAACCTGAACAAGGAGCTTCCCTCCTCCCTTCAGGCCATGGTCTACAACAAGGGCGATGACGGCGCCATTGAGGCCAAGGAATTCAACGGCATGATTGCTGATGCCCGCGCTGCGCTGGATGAACTGACCGGAGTGAGCGGCAAGATCCGCAAAGCGGCCAGCGGAGATACCGCCGTTAAGCTCAAATCCTGGGAATGGAAGTGGGAAAACGGCGTGATTCGCCTGGATTCCAGCTCCACCGGTAAAAAGAGGGATTTTGAGGCAGAATTCATCCGTCTGACCATGGGGCCTGATACCAAGGCGCTGGGCGGCGGCGGCGCACGCGACACTGCCAGCAAGAGCGCCCTGCGCAGCAGCATCACCACTGAGGAGGACGGCACCGTCTGGCTGAAGGGCATGCCCATGGTGGACCAGGGCCAGAAGGGCTACTGCGTACCCGCCACCCTGGCCCGTGTATTTGCCTTCTATGGCATGGACAAGGTGGATCAGCACGCCCTGGCCGCCGTATGCGACAGCAGCGCCGATGGCGGCACAACTTCCCTGGGCATGGAACAGGCCATGCGCGATGTCTGTAAGAAATTCCGCACCAAGTTCATCGTTATCGATGATTACATGGCCAACATCAAGTCTGCCCTGGATTCCTACAACAAGTTTGCCAAGAAAGCAGACAAGAATCCGCTCAGCATGCACGATAACGTGTTCCAGGCAGCAGACCCGAAGGTGCTGCGCCAGTCCCGCGCCGGCAAGAACGCCCAGGTAAGCAAATGGATGAAGGACATCAAGAAGAACATCGACTCCGGCACACCGGTCATCTGGATGGTCATGCTCGGCATCTACCCGGAGGAAATCGGCCTTCCCCAGGACCGCGGTGGCCACGCCCGCCTCATCATCGGCTACAACCTCAAGAAGAAAACCATCATCTACACCGATTCCTGGGGCGCCATGCACGCCCGCAAGACCATCAAGGCTGAGGACGCCCTCAGCATGACAACCGGCCGCTACGTCATCAAGCTGCGCTGAACCTATGCCACTTACGCAGAAAGAACCGGATTCCGAAAATACCCAGAGAAAAGGAGTAAACAGGAATCTCAGGTGCTTTCTGAGCAGCAGCTGGCGGCTGCCGGCGCTCACGGCGGCAGGGCAGTCGCTTAGTCTGGGCATCGTGTGGGGGCTGGATTATGTTTCGCTGAATCACGGGCTGGACATTCCGGTCTGGCTCGGGCTCCCGGTGGCCATTATATTTCCGGGCTTCCTGCTGCTGGGGCTGCTGCTGCCTGTGTGGCTGCTCATCATGAGCAGCCGCTGGTTCCGGAAGCGGGAGTGGCAACAGCTGGCGCTGGGCTGGGGAAGCAGCATCGGGGCTGCCATCGTGGCCCTGGGGGTGATTGTTGGGACACTCATGCACACCCTGGCCGGTGCGCCGGATAACTTCGCCAAGGGACTGAGCATACCTGCAGAGGTGCATTTCGTGCACCCCCGCAATATGACCATTTTCTGCAATGAGGAATATGAAGCAGTGACCGCGCCGCTGCGCGCGGCGGCGCCCCGGCTGCCGCAACTCGCAGAGAAGGGAGATGCCTCCGCCCCGAACCTGCGGAAACTTTCGCTCGAAGCACCGGAGCTGCTGCAGGAATATATGCTGCGCTGCCTGTATGCTGAGGCAGTGAATCCGCGATTCACAGCGCATGTGCTGCAATCTCCCCTGCTGCCCACTCATGAGAATGACCCGCAGACACACTTCCGCAGTATAAGGCTGGATGAACGTTGCAGTTATAATGGCCAGAGCATAACCCGCCGGGATTGCCCGGAGGCCACCTGGAGCCTGCCACTGGAAAACGGCTGGTCCATCATGGTGCGGAAGCCTGATTTCCGCACTGACCAGCAGGAACAACTGGATTATACACAGGATATTGCCACGCTGGATGCCTCTCTGGCAGACCTGGCCCGGACCCCCACACAGGAATACCTGGACAGCATCCTGCCACCGCTGCCGGATAAGCCCTTTGTCTGCCTGTGGGATGATGGTCCCGGTGTCTACGAGATGATGCTTATCATTCCCGGAAATTATGGTGAAGGCAGCTTCGAGCTGCGGGCGCATGAGTACACCAGCGGCAGGAGAATCAGCTTCAGCCACCGTTTCCTGCCAGAAAAAACGCTGGGCAATGTATGCCGGGTCATCTGTTCCGATGGCTGGTGTACAGTTTTCAGCGGAGACTGGAATGAATACTACGGTTCCACCTGGGAAATCTGGTTCACCCCCGCTTCCGGCGGCGAAGCCCGCTGCGTTAATGCACAGAATTTCCTTATGATGGGCTGGATGCACTGATTCCCGGGGATTATGCATTCACCAGGTATGGTACAGGACTGAAGCCCCGAGCTTCGCCCCCCCCGCCAAATCATACTATGCATACTGAGCGTATGCTGTTCGTGTTTTTTTGGCCCACACTCCCGATTCCGCTTGCAATAGATTGAAACTGGGGGTAAAATGACAACGTGAACGGAAACGACTTGCAGGAAGCAGCGCGGCGAGCCTACCACGCCATGGTCATGGCGCGGGCATTTGATACCAAGATATCCGCCCTTTACAAAGCAGGCAAGATTTTCGGCGGTGTATTCCTGGGGCGCGGGCATGAGGCCATTGCCGCCTGTGAAGCCGTGTTCCTGACCCGCGGGGAGGATGTGTACAACCCCTTTATCCGCGAGCAGGCAGGCCGCTGCGCCTGGGGCGACAGCGTGCTGGAAAGCGCGCGCGCCTACCTGGGCAGCATCGATGGCTACATGCGCGGCCGCGACAGCAATGTGCACTGGGGCGACCCCGCCAGCGGTAATCCGGTGCCCATTTCTCACCTGGGCGCCATGGTTTCCGTAGTGGCGGGCATGATGCTGGCCAAGCGATTCAAAGGCGAAACCGGGCGCGTAGGCGTGGCCTGTATCGGCGATGGCACCACCTCCGTGGGCGCCACACACGAAGGCGTGAACCTCATTGCCGTGGAAAAGCTTCCCGTGGTCATCGTGGTGACCAATAACCAGTTTGCCTACTCCACCCCCAATTCTCAGGAATTCGCCGCCAGTCTCATGGACCGCGGCCGAGGCTACGGCCTGGCCTGCCACGAATGCGACGGCACCGATTTCATGGCCACGCTCACCACCATGCAGCGCGCCATTTCCGCAGCCCGCGCCGGGGAAGGCCCGCAGTGGGTGGTGGCCAACACGCTGCGCATGTGCGGCCACGGCGAGCACGATGACGCCGCCTACATCCCC
>JAZOTV010000159.1:0-15944 GCA_045657815.1 Akkermansia sp. | reverse complement strand
TTCAAGCCCCAATCAAGCAGGCTCATTGATTTTTGCCGGGCATCCATGCAGGCATAGTACCATGTAATGACGGCCTTGGCTATACCCAAATGCCCTGCCAATTGAATTTTACTGGACGCAGGCACAACAGAGCGATAAAATAACGGCATGCAGGATATGATGGGCGGATTCTTCGGGCTGGAATTACCCGATTTCAATAGCTTTCCTTACCAGGAAGGGCCGCATTGCGCCTATCTCAGCAGCGGCAGAGCAGCGTTTGAATGCATTCTAGCCAACATGCCGGGCTCATCCTGTCTGTGGGCTCCTCAATTCATCTGCGATACCATGCTCCAGGCCCCTGCCCGACTGGGCATCCCGGTGCGGCGCTATGAGTGCACTGAGCAACTCACGCCCGTGCTGCCGGATGTGGGCAGAAATGAAATAGTACTGCTGGTCAACTACTTCGGGCTCACAGAAGAAGCAGTGAGCGCTGCCGCACTGAAACTACCGGGCCGCTGCGTGATTGATGCCACCACGGCGCTCTATTGCCCGCCGGTGCCGGGAGTACCCACTATATATAGCCCGCGCAAATTCACCGGAGTGGCAGATGGAGGCATTGCGCACGCACCATTTTCCCTGAAGCAGCTCCCCGAAACCACAGCCACCAGCGCCGCAACCAGCCGGCACCTGCTCGAACGGCTGGAGAGCGGAGCCCACGCCAGCCTGAACCATTGCGAAGCCGCCGAGGAAGCGCTCTCTGCTCCGCCGCAGAGAATGAGCCCCCTCACCCGCAGGTTGCTCCGCAGCATAGACTTTGACCACGCTGCCCGGTGCAGGCTGGAGAACTACGCCATCCTTCACCAGGCCCTCGGCTGCATCAACCATCTGAGCCTGCCGGATACCCCGGCGCACGCCCCTATGTGCTACCCGCTGGTCAGTGGCATTCCGGATTTGCGCGATTCTCTCATCGATGCCGGCATCGCCCTGCCGCTCTACTGGCCGGAGGTCATCGAACGCACCCATGCTGCCGATACCTCCAACAAACTGGCACGCCGCCTGCTCCCCCTGCCGCTGGACCAGCGATACACCAAAACAGACATGGAGCACCTCATCCGGCTGATTCTGGGCTGATTCCCGGCTTTTTTCCTGTATGTATGGGTGATTTTTCAGCTTTTTAGCTTGAAGCGCACCGCAAGAAGGGGTATGCTTATGATAGTATAAGAAAAGCGCATTGCATGAAGTATTCGTCACGTTTATCCCAGCTTCTTGTTGCAGCGGGGCTGCCGCTGTTGGCAACGTCCACTATGGCAGTACCTGCAGACACGCCGTCTGCAGGTGCGCATGCCACCGCATCTCCCGGTTTGATACAGGCTGCAACCAAGGGCGAGTTAAAAAAGGTGCAGGCACTGCTTCAGACCTCCCCTGACTTGTTGAATGTGAGTGACACAAACGGGGTCACCCCGCTCATGGCAGCCAGTACAAACGGGCACCTGGCCGTGGTGCAGGCGCTGCTCGCAGCAAAGGCAGACACAGAGAAAATAAGCGCGCTGGGAGAAACAGCGCTGATGTTTGCGGCCTTCAATGGCCACATTGAAGTGGTGAAAGCGCTGCTGGAAGCCGGCGCAGAAGTGAACACCGCCCTGCCCTCAGGCGAGACCGCCCTTTACCTCTGCACCCGCACCGGGCATGTGGATGTGGCGCGCGTGCTACTCAACGCAAAATCCTATCTGAACCCCCGCGACAAAGAAGGCTGGACTCCCCTTCTGCATGCAGCAGGCTCCGGGCAAACCGCCATGGTGCAGCTTCTGCTTTCTGCCGGGGCATACAAGGAAGCCCGCATGAAGGAAGGCGGCACACCGCTGCTCATGGCCACAGCCAGGGGCTACCACGAAACCGCCAAAGTACTGCTGGAAGCCGGGGCCTCCCCCTCCACCCGCACCTACACGGGCGAAAGCGCCCTGCATTTCACCGCCGCCAATGGCGACCTTGAGACCACGCGTCTGCTGCTGGAAGCCGGGGTTGACTTAGAAGTTCGCCTGCGCACCGGCGAAACCCCGCTTCTACTGGCAGCAGCCAAGGGTCACGAAGATATCGTCTCTGCCCTCCTGGCCGCAGGCGCCAACAAGGAAGTCACTATGCCCACCGGAGACACCCCGCTCATGACCGCAGCATTCAACGGGCGTGCGGATGTAGTGCGAGTACTGCTGGAGGCCAAGGTAAACGCCGAAGCAAAGGACAAGAAGGGCAACACCGCCCTGGATTACGCCCGGGTGCAAGGGCACACCGACATCATGAACATGCTGCCGGGCGGCAGAATTGTGCTTCAGGGTGATGCTGAACAAGCCCGAGACATTCTGGATGCAGCAGCCAATGGCGACACCGCCCATGTACTTGCCTTCCTGAAGGATAACCCGAAGAGCATTCACGAGGCCGATGGCGATGGTGCCACCGCCCTCATTTACGCCGCCGCAAATGGCCACGTGGAAACCCTGCAGGCTCTCCTGCTGAACAAGGCCGACATTGAGGCCAAGGACAAAGCCGGGCTCACCGCCCTGGCTCACGCCGCCAAGGAAGGAGAACTGGAAACCCTCAAGGCTCTCATTGCCGCCGGGGCCAATATCGAAAGCAGAGGCCGCCGCTGGCGCACAGCTCTTTCCCACGCCGCAGAAGCAGGCAAGGCAGATGCAGTCAAGGTTCTGCTGGATGCAGGCGCACGAAAGGAAGTGCCCAGCAAGGACAAGGAGACCGCCCTCACCTACGCCGTGATAAGCGATGATAAGAAAACCGTGGATACGCTTCTAGCCGCAGGTGTTCAGCGCGACCCGAAAAACAGCTCCGGCTGGACCCCGCTCATGGTAGCAGCCATCAACGGGCACCACGCTATTGCAAAATCACTCATTGCCGCAGGAGCTGATATCAACGTTCGCGACGAAGATGGCTGGACCCCGCTCATGCAGGCCGCCAGCGGCGGACACGCAGAAACCGTGAAACTCCTTCTCAAAGCCGGCGCAACCGATACCGCAGAAGCGGCAGCCGTATGCACTGACCCCGCCGTCCTGAAACTGCTGCAACCCGCAGCCCAACCCCGCACCACACCGTGAAAAAAGTCCTCGTGACACTTCCGCTGCTGCTCTGCGCCTGCCAGCTCCAGCCTGTGCGCAACACCGATATACCCGATGCCACGGGCGGCCCCATTCCCACCCGCGTGGGTGTGGCCACCGCCACCACCTGGTTCTGGCTCTGGGAAACGGGAGACGCTTCCGTGGAAACAGCCCGGCAGAACGGTGGCATCTCCAGCACCAGCTCAGTAACCAAGGCCACTGATAATTACTTCGGTATTATTAAACGCCACATCACCACCGTGCGAGGCGAATAATGACGCGCCACCAGCTTTTCTCCCCCTGAATCTTCCGGATTCAGGGGGATTTTCTATTTCCGCACGCAAAAAATAAAAAAAAATCACTGTCAGGGATTGACCTTGACCAAAGATATGGTATCATGGCATTCACGTATGCATGCCGACCTTGAAAAATTAGTATCCGCTGGCAGAATTCCGGCTGACTTTGCAGCCCGACTCGACCTGTTCTCCCCTGGTAACTATGTAATGCACCAGGAACTTGGCGTAGGCAAGGTTGCCGCCTGGTCACTGGCCAAGAGCAAAATCAAGATTGACTTTGAAAAGGGCCTCGAGGGCAAAATCTTTGGCCTCAAGCTTGCTTTCAATCAGCTGACTTCCATTCCTGCAGGTCACTTCCTCATTACCTGCTTTGATGATCCCGAAGGCTGCGCCAAGCAGGCCACGGACAAGGACACCATGCTTGACTTCATCCGCATGGTACTGACCAGCAACATTTCCCTGCGCGAGGGCATCAACGATGTACTGCCCATGCAGCCTGAAGACCTGGAAAAGTTCCTCAGCGGCCGCATTATCCCCGAAGCTAACTGGAAGAGCTGGTGGGAGACCGCCCGCACAGCCATGCGCGACAACCCCAGCTTCCGCCTGCCCACCAAGCGCGGCGAGGCTATTGCGCTGCGTTCCGCCACCTCTGCCGCCGAGGCCCTGCTTGATGACTACACCGATGCCACCTCTCTGGAATCCTGCGTACGCATTCTGGATCAGGCACGCCTGGAAGTACTCAAGGGCGAATACGAGCTTGTAGCCAAGCTTGTGAAGGCCATGGAAGAAGACATTTCCCGCGGTTTCACCGAACCCCAGCATGTGCTGGAGCTCATCATCATCCGCGACAACGTACTGGAGGCCGCCGCCCCCAGCCCCGAGGACAAGGCCGCTATGGATGCAGCCCTGAGCGCCGCCGGTGTGGCGAGCATCACCACCATGGCAGAGAAGCTCAAGACCATCACCTCTGAGGAGCTGGTGGGCTACATCGGCGAGCTGACTGCCGCCCGCCAGCAGGAGGTATACGCCGCTCTGCCCGAGGCACTTGGGGAAAGCTGGCTGCCCTACGCCACGAACATCTTCCTGTTCGGCGGCGCCAAGGCAACCACCCCCGCTGCTGAATTCATTATCTCCAAGGGAGCCAAGGAGCAGCTCTTCAATGACCTGGCCAACGGCATCTCCCGCCAGAGCCTGAGCCCGGAAGTGCTTATCTGGATTTGCAAGGAGCGCAAGGGCATTTCCGCAGAGGTGGTAAACAAGAACCTCATGGCTCTCGGCGCCGCTATCATGAACTCCATCGAGAGCGCCAGCTCTGAGGGTGGCCCCAACCGCGCCCTGCGCCTGCGCAACCTGCTGCTGGATGACAAGGAACTCACTCCGGACCTGGTGAGCGGCCTTTCTGAGCTGGAAGCCCGCCCCTTCGCCAAGGCTCTGTTTGATTCCTCCGTGCTGCCGGATCTGGACCGCAACCTGCTGCTGGCCAATATGATGAAGGTACACCCGAGTCTTCAGGAGATTGCCCTGACCCGCCGCAACAGCAAGGAGAAGCAGACCATGTTTGTTTCCCTGCGCTCTTACAGCGCCCGCAAGGCAGAACTCGAGGACATCATCAACGTGCGCCTGCCCAAGAACAAGCATGACCTGGAAATCACCCGTGCTGAAGGCGATCTTCGCGAGAACGGCGGTTACCAGGATGCCCGCGCCACGCAGCGCGTGCTGCTGCGCCGCAGCGAGGAACTTTCTCGCATGCTGGCACAGGCCGACCCGACCGATTTCGCCAATGTGGATTGCAGCACCACCGGCATGGGCACCCAGGTCACCTTCTCTGCCCCGAAGGGCCGCACGGTGGTATACACCATTCTCGGTGCCTGGGACTCCGTACCGGAGGAAAACATCGTGTCCTACAGCTCCAAGCTGGGCGCAAAACTGCTCGGCCACAGCGTGGGCGACAAGCTGCGCCTGCCGCTTGAAATGGGTGGCACTCCGGTAATGATGACCATCAAGTCCATTACCCCCGCCCCCAAGGAACTCATCTACCCGGATGGTGAGATTCCGCAGAACTAAGGATTACACCCTGTATCTTTTACGCGCCCGCAGCTTCAACCGGAGCTGCGGGCGTTCTGCTTTGCAGAAAACGCAAGCGCCTCCACCCCGGCAAAACCAAACAGCGGAGCCAGCAGACGGGCAGAGGGCGAGGCCAGCGCTGCGTTATAGTCCCGGGCAGCCAGATTGAACAACTCCGTCACCTGCTCCTGCTGGTTGAGCGAGGCAGACATGCTACTGCAAAGCTGCTGCAGGCGAGCATCAGCCCGCATACGCGGCGATTCCTCCACCGCATGCACCGACCTGGCCACCGCCATGCGCAGCAGCTGCTCTGCCCCGCCAAGAAAAACATGCGGTCTGCCCCAGCGCGGGGTATCCGCCATGGATAAGGTGCGCTCCGAATCCGCAGAAAGCCGCAGCAGGCTCCCCGGCAGCGGGTCATTCACCGGCATAAAGGGAGCAAAGCTCCGCGCAAACGCGCTCATACACTGGTTGCGGTGGTGCGTTACCTCGCGCCAATGCCCCCAGCGCATGCAGACCAGGCGCCGCAAGTGCTCCAGGTTGTTATATACCCCCACCATCCAGGCCACAAGCGCCACCAGCAGAGCAAAGGAAATAAGATACTGCATGCCGGGATTCTGCCGCCCGTCTGCCCCGTTAGCAAGTTTTTAGAAAAACTATTAGAGAAGAACCGACCGCAGCCGCAGCGCACCACGCAGTTCTGCCACATCATGCACGCGGTGCATATCCGCCCCGCGCTCTGCCGCCAGCAGGCTCATGGCAAGCGTAGGCCACACCTGCTCGCGCACCACGGCAGAATTCTCCAGAACCGCCCCCATGAAGCGCTTGCGCGACAAAGCCATCAGCAGCGGCAGATTCTGCACCCGCAGGGATTCCAGCTCCCGGATGAGCGCCAGATTATGCTCCACCGCTTTTCCAAACCCGATACCGGGATCCAGGCAGATACGCTGCGGGTCAATCCCTTCTGCCACCACCAGCGCCAACCGGGACTCAAAGAAGGCCCGCACCTCTGCCACCACATCCGCATACACCGGATTCTGCTGCATGGTACCAGGCTCTCCCTGCATGTGCATGAGCACAATTCCGCAGGGCAAATCGCGGCACACCTGCCGCATGGCAGGGTCCTCCAGGCCGGTAATATCATTCAGAATATCAGCCCCGGCCAGCAGCGCCGCACGCGCCACCTCTGCATGCCGGGTATCCACCGAAAGCAAAGCCGACGGAAACTCCGCCCGAAGTGCCTCTACCACCGGAACCACACGGCGCAATTCCTCATCCACCGCCACTTCCACAGCGCCGGGCCGCGTGGACTCACCGCCGATATCAATCACATCTGCCTCTGCGGCGAGCATTCTGCGGGCATGCTCCACCGCAGCGTCCACCCCGGCATGCAGCCCCCCATCAGAAAATGAATCCGGGGTCACATTCAAAATTCCCATCACGGCACCGCCGCGGGGAAATACCCAGCAGCTGCGGGCCAGCTGCCATCTGCGCGCCTCGCTCATCCGTTTACTCCAACGTATCGTGGTGCGACACTGCGTTCTGCGGCTTGGCCGCCAGATCCAGCGCGCGGTCAGCCACGCAGGCCGGATCAGACTCAAATCGATAGGCCAGGCAATCCGGGCAGGTCGGAGAGGCCTTATCCACAATGGCCCCGCACACCGCACACAGTTTGTAACTGGTGGGGTCATTCACCACCGTGGTGGCAATTTCCTTGTAATCCTGGCGCATAATGGTAAAAAACAGAAAAGAAAGACAGGCGGAGCACCGGCCTGCAACCGATACTCCGCCATGCTCAAAAACGGAAAACCTGAAAGGTAACTCAGGCGATAGTAGCCAGGGCCTTCGCAGCCTTGCTCTTGTAGTTGGCGGCGCGGTTGGCCGGCACGGTGCCCTTCTTGGCAGCCTTGTCGATAGCGGAAGCAAAGTTGTTGTAAGCAACAGCAGCGGCAGCAGCGTCCTTCGTCTCTACAGCCTCAGCAACCTTCTTGCGAAGGGTGCGAACGCGGGACATAATGGAACGGTTGATAGCGGTGCGCTTAATCGTCTGGCGGATACGCTTCTTAGCGGACTGAGTGTGAGCCATAATTCAGATGAAAAGTGTAATGGTTTTTCGTTTTGGTGGGGAGAGTTTACTCACTTCCGACAAAATGTCAAGAGAATTGCGGAGAAATGGCACATTTTTTCTCAGCCAACCCCCGCGCGCGACAGGAATAGTGCTTGCCACGGGGGGAGGGCGCATGATAGTATACCCACACATGAAACGCATTGGCTCCATATCATGCATCTGCTTCACCCTGCTGCTGAGCGCCTGCACCCTGACCCAGCAGCAGCAGCAACAGCAGTCCCCGCTCTCTGCGGAGGAAATTGAAGCCCGGCAGCAGGCTGCCCGCGAGCTGGATACAGCTCTCATTCAGGAACAGGAGCATCTGCAGAAGGAAGCCGAAAGGAAAGCACGCGCCCTGGAAGAGGAAGCTAAGCGAACCGAGACTGTGGAACCCGCCCCCACAGAGGCGGAAAAGGCTCGTCACAGAGCAGAGCAGGAAATCCTTGCAGCAGAAATGGAACAGGCCCGCGCGGAAGAGGCCGGAACCGAGGAAGAGGCTGATACTTCTGCCCGCCCCGCTGCCAGGCTGTTCACCACACGCGGCAGGCAGCAGACCGAGGATACGGCAGACCAGCAGGAAGAAATCATCCCCACAGCAGAACAGCAGAAAGCCGCTCAGGCGCTGCTGAACAAGCAGTCCGCCACCACTACGCAGCCCCTTCCCACCCCCGCCGCCGAACCTGCACCGCAAAAACCGGCAGATAAGCCGGCTGAGCTCAAACTCCCCGGTAGCGTTACCGGCGGAGCACTGCGCCAGCACCGCTTCGGCCCGCCGGCAGAAACACTTCAAGACGATGATGACGAGGAGCAACTGCCCAACAGTGTGGAGCTGCGCGGCCTGCGCTCCCCCTCCATGAAAGGCCGCCTGCCCCTGAATATCGACGGCAAAATCAACAAGAATTAATCAGAACACGCCATGGATACCCCCCCCCGCAAGTTTGTACCGGAGCCCTTTGCCTACCACCAGGAAGTAGAGCTCACCATTGATAACCTCTCTAACCAGGGGCATGGCGTAGGCCGCATCGACAACTGGGTCGTCTTTGTGCCCTATACCCTGCCCGGCGAGCGCGTGCGCGCGCGCATTTACCGCAATGAGAAAAACTGCTCCATGGCAGACCTGGTGGAGGTGCTGGAGCCCTCCGAACTGCGAGTAAAGCCCCTCTGCCCGGTGTACGGCTACTGCGGCGGCTGCCAGTACCAGCACCTGGAATACCAGGCCCAGCTGGAGTGGAAAACCGCCCAGGTGGCAGACCTGCTGCGCCTGCAGGCCGGCCTGGAACTGCCTGTGCTGCCCGCCATTGCTTCTCCCCAGATATACGGCTACCGCAGCAAGATTACCCCGCATTTCCACAAGCCGAAAGATGCTAAGATGGGGAACATCGGCTTCCTGCGAGCCGGCTCCCGCACCGAGGTGTGCGATGTAAAGCAGTGCCCCATTGCCATGGCAGAGCTGAACGAAGCACTGCCGGTGGTACGCAAGGCAGTGCACCAGGCTGCCGCCCAGTACAAGCGCGGCGCCACCCTGCTCATGCGTGTGAGCGAGGGCAGCGTCATCACCAACAACAACGCCGTGTGCACTGAAAAGGTAGGCGACCTCACATTCAATTTCCTGGCAGGTGATTTTTTCCAGAACAATCCCTATATCCTGCCTGCATTCACCGGCTATGTGGCCCGCCAGGCATGTGCAGAAGGCGCCCGCTACCTGGTGGATGCCTACTGCGGCAGCGGTCTCTTTGCCCTTACCCTGGCACCGCACTTTGAGAAAGTGCTTGGCGTGGAGGTCAGCGAAACCAGTGCCGACTGGGCACGCGCCAATGCCCGCAGCAACGGCATCACGCATGCATCCTTCCTGGCAGCCAGCGCCGAGGCCATTTTTGAGCAGGTGGATTTCCCCGCAGAGGAAAGCGCCGTGGTCATTGACCCGCCCCGCAAGGGCTGTGACATGGTTTTCCTCAACCAGCTGTTTGCCTTCGGCCCCGCCCGCGTGGTCTATGTATCCTGCAATCCCGCCACGCAGATCCGCGACCTGGCCGAATTCGACAAAGCCGGCTACGAAGTGGTAGAAGTGCAGCCTTTCGACCTCTTTCCGCAGACCAAGCACCTGGAGTGCGTGGCCACGCTTCGCAAAAAAAAGGCATGAGCAGCAGATTCACCAGGCTCAGCCGCAGCGCTGAGGATTATCTCGAAGCCATCGGGCACCTCTGCCGGGAAAGCGGGCGAGCCCAGGTGAGCGATGTGGCCGCCATGCTCAATGTCAAGAAACCGAGCGTCACTGCTGCGGTGCACCAGCTGGCGGAGGAAGGGCTCATCACCTACCGCCGCTATGCGCCCATTGAGCTTACTGAGAAGGGGCAGCAGTACGCGGACCGCGTGATTCGCGCGCATGGTATCCTGAAGCGCTTTCTGGTGGACTCCGCCGGCTTAAGCGCCGAACGCGCAGACGATATCGCCTGCCACATGGAGCACCTGCTCACCATGGAGGAAATTGAGCAGATAGAACAGAGGCTGCCCTGAGGCCGGGAATTGAACACACCGGCCGCACAGCGCATCAAACCCCACTAGTATGAACGAGCGAAAACTCAGCGTAACCAATGCCCTCATCATCATCAATGTGGTGGTGTTCCTGGTCGGCATCATGGTGCAGCAGAAAGCCCTGCTGTGCATCCCCTGCCCGCAAGTGCCGGATGCACCCAGCGTATCCATTTTTGAAATCACCTGCGCGTACTCCTGGTTCACCTGTTTTCTGGAGGGAGAAATCTGGCGACTGGTCACCTACCAGTTCGTACATGCCAATTTCGGGCATATCCTGTTTAACATGTGGGCGCTGTACTTCTTTGGGCCCGCAGTGGAAAGCGCCATGACTCCGCGCCGATTCCTGGCATTCTACCTTGTTTGCGGCGCTGCCGGCGCACTCTTCTCCTCACTGCTGGCCGGCATCAACCTATACACCTCCATTCCGCCTACCCTGCAGAACACCCTCATCTGCAATAATCTTGCCGCATTCAGCGGATACGAGGGCCAGGTGGCATGCTGGGAGATGATTCCGCTTGTAGGAGCCTCGGCCTCCATGTACGGCATCATTGTGGCCTGTGCATTCATGTACCCGGATGTGCAGATATCACTCCTGTTCCCGCCGGTCACCCTGCGCCTGCGCACCTTTGCACTCATCATCATCGGCATCGCCTCTTTCACCATTCTCTTCAACCTGACCAACGCCGGCGGCGAGGCCGGGCACCTGGGCGGAGTGCTCATGGGCGCTCTTATCATGAGCATCTGGAAACACAGAATAAGAAACCGTTACCGTTGATATGACCGCACTGTTCGACATGGATGGCACTCTCTTTGCAGGTGATTCGCAGCTGCGTTTCGCGCGCTGGATTCTGCGGCGCCACGGCTGGCGGCGCCTGTACCTTCTCTGGCTGCTGCCCATGGGTCTTCTGCGTGGCCTTCATATCATCAACACCGAGCGCATGAAACGCGCATTCCTGGCTTATGCCTGGGGCATGAAACGCCAGACACTGGAGGCGGAATGCAGCGCCTTTGTGCAGCAGGAGATTCTGCAGATTCTCTATCCCCCTGTTCTGGAAAAGCTTCGTGCCCACCAGAACGCAGGTGACACCACCGTGCTCTGCTCCGCCTCGCCGGATTGGTGGACTCAGCTGGTCGGCAACGCCCTGGGATTCACTCACACCATCGGCACCCCCACCGCCCTGGGTGAGCGAGTCGACCTCATGCCGGCCATATCTGCACCCGGCAACAACAAAGGGGCAAACAAACTCGTGCGCCTGGCCGCCATCGGTATCAGCCAGGCAGACATCTGCTACACCGACAGCGCCGCAGATTTACCCATGCTCTCCATTTGCGATAAAGCAGTTCTGGTCAACCCGAAAGCTGCATTTGCCGCCAGAGTACCGGGGGCAGAAATCCTGACCCCGCCCAAGGGGATACGCTCCCTGCCCTTCACACTGGGCTGCCTGCTGGGGCTTTAACGCCCGAGGCGGGCTTTCCAATCGCGCATAATCACAGCAAAAAGTGCCTGGCTCTCTTCATCCGCAGCGTACGGGTTCTCGCGAAAAGCCGTCTCGTAATCCCCCCGGAGCAGCATACCCAGGCAGTAGAATTCAATCGTCACCGTTCGTCCGAAGCCGGCTGCTGCCATGCGCAATTCCTCCGGGGGCATCCCCGCATAAGCGCGGCGCTTCTTCTGCTGCATCATATCAAGAATAGCCTGCATGAGCACAGAAGCCTCCTGAAGCACCCTCAGCTCCTCCTTTTCCATGGGGCTGAGCTTCGATTGCTCCAGCTCCTGTATCCGGGTCTCCGCATCGGCAAATTCTCCCCGGCTGAACAAAGTCTTGATTTCCGCATAAACCACCCGGGCAGCCCGGCGGGGTGCAGCCTTACCATATTGCTCCAGCTGCTCCCGGAACCCGGCAGCGACATCGGGCCCCAGCCCCTGGCTGGCCTCTGCCAGAATCTGTTCTGCCGGCTCTGCCTGCCCGTTGCAGATAAAGGCATCTGCCACCAGCACCCGGGCGGCCAGCTGCAGCAGCGGATTCTCCAGAGCAGCAGCAAGCTCCCCGGCTCTGGAGGCATCAGTCTGCACAGCCGCCACCAACGCAGTCAGCTGCTCAAACAGAACACGCCCCGCAGGGCATACCCGCTCTGCCTGCCCTGCAAGCTCAGTAAGTCTTCTATACCCATTGTCCGGCGCCTTGCCATCCAGCACATCAACCGCCGTGTGCAGCACTGTGGCCGCAGCTGCCAGCGCCGGCTCCGTCTCGCCTGAAGTAAGCCGCTTCAGCAGGGCCCCGCCTTGCACCCGATCACCTGCCTGCAAGGCGGACTCCGCCTGGCGGTATACTTCAATCGGCTCCCAGCGGAGCGGCTCCACGCCGAGCGACTCCTGCACCGCGTGGGATGGCGTGCGCATAGCCACCAGGAAAGCACCAGCCAGACCGAGGGATACCGTGGCCACAGCCCCTGCCAGGCCATATACCAGGCGCAGCCTGCGGCGCAGGCGGACTGCCGGGTCCACCGCATTCTGCAGGCGCTGCTGCACCTTATTCACACGTTTCAGCACCTCCCCGTAATCAGCGGGGCGGTCTGCCGGGTCAAACGCCGCCAGCACATCCACCAGCTTACAGAGAGAGGCATCCAGCTCCGGAGCCGCTTCCTGCATCGGCGGGAGGGTCTTCTTGGCCACCAGCATATCTGCCAGCACCTGCGGATTACCGGGCAGCACAGCCTCTCCCGTCAACAGATTGCGCAAAGTCATACCCAGCGCATAAATATCCGTGCGCACCGTCTCTTCCTCGCGCCGCAGTGTTTCCGGCGGCACATAATACGGCGTAGCCCAGATGATTTCATCATCATCCTGCCCGTTCTTCTCCTCCAGAGACAAACCGAAATCCAGCACCTTGGCATGACCATCGGCCGCAATCAGCACATTACCCGGCTTCACATCGCGGTGCAGAATACCGGCTTCATGAGCCGCTTGAAGCCCCTGCACCACCTGGCGGATAATCTCAATGGCCTGCAATGGGGCGATACGGCCCTCCTCCGCCACAATCAGCTCCAGGTTGCGCCCCTCCACCAGCTCCATGGCAATATAGAACTGCCCCCGGGCCCACCCGGCCGAATACACTGACACCACATTCTCATGGCACACTTTAGCCATGAGGGAACATTCGTTTTCAAAACCAGCAATGCGTTCCGGAGCATCGCGGTAAGTATCATTGAGCACCTTGATGGCCAGTGGGCGCCCGAGAATGAGGTCCCGGGCCTGGAACACCACACTCATTCCCCCGATGCCGAGCACCGCCTCCACCTTGTAGTTGGAAAGCATGCTGTGCACATGTGCATGCCTTCCGCAATGGTGGCAGGCTATTTCCGCAAAGAATCCGAGCCGGGCAATATCCTGCTGCGCGTGGCAATGCGGGCAAGTCCAGTATTCGGGGTATTCGCTCATATGAAGTGCAGGAGGGCGGCGGGGAAAAGAGAAAAGGGGCAGAGGGAGTAACACATCCTCCCCTGCCCCTTTGATACAAGAGCTTATTTAGCCCAGCTTGGGCAGAGAAGCAGCAGCAACAGCCTGGCCGTGGCGCTTCGTCTTCTCGTCCGGCACGCAAAGCGTGATGTTAAGCTGCGGGAACTCAGCCTTCAGCACCTCGTTGGCCTTGTCAATGATGATCTGGCCACCCTCACCCGTGGCTACGCGGCCCAGGAACAGGAGGTTGCGCACATCATAGAAATCAGCGAAATAGGCGATGGTGTAGCCGAATTCGATACCGATGGTCTCGTAAATCTTGCGAGCGCGGTCATCGCCCTCAGCCATAGCAGCCTGCACCTTCTTAAGCTGCTCCGGATAGGGCATGCCGCCGAACTCGAAACCAGCGCGGGGAGCCAGGCGAGCCACAGCCTGCTGAGAGAAGTACATGGCGCCCACGCCCTTGTCCTTGGACCATTCGTCCACGCCACCGTCCTCCTGGTAGTCCACGGGAACGAAAGCCAGCTCGTTAAGCCAGGGCATGATGTGGCCCTCGGGATCCACATAACCGGCAGCCAGGGAAGTACCCATGGCAATGCCAAGCACGGCATCGTCATTCATGCCCATGGCACCGGCCAGAGCGGTCACCTCACCATCGTTCCCCACTTCGAAGGGAACTTCCTTACCCATGCGCTCGGACCAGCGATCCTTCAGGGTACCGAACATACCACGGATAACATTCTGGAAATCCTCCGGGGAGATACCGCGGAAGAGGGAACCTACGCGGGGCTCGCTGTTCACGTACACACCGGCGGCAGAACCACCGATAGCGTCCACCTGGGGCAGGTGCTTGGCGGCGCGCAGCAGGGAATCATCCACACCCTCAAGCTGGTACATGGGGTCGGTCTGGTGGTAGGGATCCCACACCACTTCCTCAGAGAACACCACCTCGCCATTCACCACGGCGGCGCACTTGCGGTCGGAACCACCCAGGTCGAAACCGATGCGGTAGCCGTCCAGGTTGCGACCAAGAGCCACAGAAGTGCTGTTTTCGGCGGGCAGGTCAGCAGCGCAAGCCACCTTCACCACCTGAATGGGCTGGTCATAAATCTTCTTACCAATGAAATCCCAGTCGAACTCACGGGCACCACCTGCGCAGTATGTAGCAGCCAGCATATCGGCAATCTGGTCATCACCAGCCACCATGATGGTGCAGCCGCCCTTCATCCAGAGCAGGAACTTGACAATACGCTCGATATACTGGTTATTCAGCGCAATGTTTTCGCCTTCCTGGGGCAGAATCTTGCCGCTCCAGCGGAAGCAGGTTCCGTCCAGGCGTGTCAGGGCAAGCTCCACAGTGTGAGAACCGGGAGTAGCTGCCACCTTATCGGCAAAAGCCTTGTTCCAAAGCACCGGAGCCACGAAGGCCGGGTCGAGCACGGGAGTGAATTTCGGTTGAATATTCATAACTTTACAGGCCAATTATAGTCTATACCCTACCCGTGTGACAAGCCCAAAATAACCATCACCCCTTTTTCTGGCTGTTTTTATCCCCGGGAGCAGGATAAATCCCGAGCCGGCCTGCCGGAGCTGGCAGAATCATAATCATGATAACTTGTCCGTATCCCTCTGGTCATTCCGGCCTTATTACCGGCGCGGGAGTTCGCAATCGTTGTTGCAGGAATGGCAGGTCATCCGATTGTAATCACCCAGAAAAAGAGAATTCTCACCGCACCAGGGGCAGACAGCCGGGCGCTTCATCAGGATAAAGCCCACGCCGCACAGCAGGAAGGCCAGCACCAGCAAGCAGCCAATCAGCCACCCCGCCTTAAACAGGAATCCGCATGCCGTAGATGAAAGCAGAACAGCAGCCCCGAAACCGAGCAACCGAAGACAGAGCCGCGCGTGTTTCACTACCTCTGCCGGCAGCGACACATTCTCAGGGAATCGGGCCGCACACCTGATTTCTCCCTCAATCTCGCCGTGGGAAGCAGCGGGGTACATGCGGTGAGTCTCCGTAGCTTCCGCGTATTCCGTCACAAAGCACAGGTAACGGTCCCGCCCCAGGTCGAGAGTCAGCACAATGTCTTCCTCCTTGTCCGACCAGCAGACGAGCAAGCGACGCACTTCCGCCCCCTCATACCCCGCCGGCAGCTCCTGTGCGGAGGCGTTTTCTGGCAAGGAATCCACGAGATACAGTGCCCCCCTGCCCTGCGATATACCGCCAACCCGGGCAGCCAGCAGCCGCTCACCCAGACGGAAATACAGACGCAGAGTCTCTGCATCCTGCCATACTCCTCCCAAAGGCAGGTTTTCCTGGAGTTCAATTACATCAATCATATCAGAAGTTAAAAGCTAATCAAAAAGGTATCAATCGCAGAGTCAGAAAAAAGCCCTGCCCGGCATCA
>JAZOTV010000158.1:0-25518 GCA_045657815.1 Akkermansia sp. | reverse complement strand
ATTATTTCCTTGAGTCGGCACGGGGAGCATGGTAGACTGCAAGGTATGAAAGCTCTTCTTATCAATGGTAGCCCGAATGCAAAAGGTAACACGTTTCAGGCTCTCAGCATGGTGGCCGAGGCCATGAATGCAGCCGGGGTGGAGACGGAGATTGTGCAGATTGGCGCTCAGGCGGTGCAGGGGTGCATCGGCTGCCGCCAGTGCCTTAAGACCGGCCGCTGTGGCATGAATGATAAGTTGTACAACTACATTTATGACCAGCTGGACAGCATCGACGCTATTGTGCTGGGAAGTCCGACCTATTTTGCCGGCCCGAACGGCTCTCTCTGTGCCCTGTTGGACCGCCTGTATTACTCTGCCGGTGCCAAGCTGGCCTACAAGCCCGGCGCCACGGTGGCTGTGGCTCGTCGCGGCGGTGCCAGCACCACACTGGACAGGCTTAATAAGTACATTACCTACAATAATCAGCCTCTCGTCAGCTCATTCTACTGGAACATGGTGTACGGCATGCGTCCGGGGGAGGTGCAGATGGATGCCGAAGGCGCGCAGACGCTGCGCCACCTGGGGCAGAATCTGGCGTGGGTGATGAAGTGCATCGCCGCAGGCCCGGCGCATCCGCAGCTGGCGGAACCCCGCGCCTGGACTCATTTCATCCGATGAGCCAGTGCTGATATCAGCGGTGAATTTTTGAGTGATGCCCCATTTTGCAATTGCGGAATGGGGCGGGCTTTGGTATAGTACCCGCGACATGCCGAAACCCCGCCGAGCCAGAAAATTTCTGATGAGCATTGCGCTGATAGCCGCGGTGTGGGGTGGGGTGTCTACCTGGTTTTATATCAATGATTTGGTGGAACCGGTGCTGGCGCCGTTGAATCAATCATACGTGGGGTACACGAATGTGCCGCGCCGTGTGCCGGGGCTGCGAATGGAGCCGTTCACCTTCAAAGGCTGGGACGGCGGCGATGTGCAGGCTGTGATAGCAGTGAAGGATGGTGAGGAATCCTCCCGTCAGCTGAGCGTGATTGGCGATCTGATGAATACGCCGGCCGAACGGCTGCACCAGATTGATTATGTGCTGGTCTGCGTGGATTGGGATCATGGTATCCGCTCTGCGTTGCCGGTGGCAGAATCGCTGACGGCAGCGGGGCTGACCTGCGTGCTCTGGGAGCCACGCGGCATGGAGGACCGGCGGCCGTACTGCACGCATGGGCTGAAGGAATGCCGGGATGTGCCCATGCTGCTGGATGCTGTGGCGGCGCGTTCCGGCAAGTCTGCCCCGGTGTTTGCCGCGGTGGGGCAGGGCTATGGAGCCGCCCTGCTGCTGCAGGCCACGGCGATAGAGCCGCGTATCCGTGGTCTGGTTTCCATTGATGCCTATGCCTCGCTGCGCCAGTCGGTGGAGCGGACCATGCCGCAGGGGCTGCTGCGCCCGGTGGTGATGTGGCTGATGGACCAGCGCATCCGCCGCACGGCGGGGATGGAGAGTTTTGATGTGGCGCCGGTAGAGCGGGCTGCCGATGTGGATCGCAATGTGCCGGTGCTGGTGGTAAACCTGGCGCAGGACAGCCCGGTGAGCAATTTCAAGGATGCCATGACGATTTACCGCCGCCTGCCCAGTGACCACCGGGATGTGTGGACCCTGCGCTCAGACGCAGACCCCGCCGGTGCTTCCATTCGGGAGGTGACACTGGGGCGCGGCACGCGCCGCGAATCTGTTTCCGTGGGCTTGCTGGACGATGAGGACAGCGCGATGAGCTCGATTGTGTATTGGATTAATGACAGGGTGGTGGATGCTGTGGAGGCTCCGCGTGTGAATGACCCGGCCAGACCCGACCTTACTTCTCGTATCAGACTTTAATTTTTTTTTCAGGCAAATGGAATCATATGCTGCCAGTGACCAGGAAATCAGTGTTCGCAAGCGGGTGGGAAACCGCCGCCGCAACGGGTATGAACTGACCCGCCAGCGGGATATGGTGCCCATTGCGATGGGGGCCGCCAGTGCAGCTGTGGTGGTGCATGCGCTACTGTGGATGTATTTCCCCTCGCTCTCCTTTCTGGGGCTGGGTGAGCTGACGGATGTGCCGACAGAGGTGAAGCTGCACGAGGATATCCGCGTGGTGGTCAAGGAACCGCCCAAGGAGGAGCAACTGCCGGAAGCGCAGGAGCAGGAGATTGTGGAGCAGCAGCCGCAGGAGATTGAGGAAATCAAGCACGAACCGGAGGAAATTGATATTCTGGATGTGGATGTGCCGGAGCTGGTGATGGCGCCCGGCCCCACGGAGCTGGCTGTGGCAGAACCGGTGATGACTGCTGAGGAGGTGGTGCCGGTGAGTGAGATGCCCCCGGCTCAGCTGGATTTGAACTCGCTCCAGCCCCGCGACCTGACGGAGGATGCCCTGGCGATTCCGGAACCCACGCCGGTGAACAGCAATGATGTGGCGGTGATGGCTCAGGCGCAGGAAGAGGTGCTGGAGGACGCTTCCTCGCTCATGGAGCAGGAGCTGCGCAAGGCGGCATCTGAGGCCGGCAATACGAATCTGCCGGGCGATACGCGCAGCCTTTCTCAGCTCATGGGTATGGAGAATCTGGGGGCTAAATCGGGCGTGGCCCGCCTGGGGGCAGATGTGCTTTTCGGGTTCAATGAGTGCCAGATGAAGAATTCTGCCCGTATCACCATGCTGCAGCTGGCTGCGCTTATTCAGAAGAATCCGGCTACTTATTTCGTGATTGAGGGGCATACGGACAGCGTGGGCGGTGCTGCATATAATGCTCTGCTGGGCTTGCAGCGCGCAGCTGCGGTGCGTGAGTGGCTGGTGGGTAACGGCGTGCCGGTGGATAATGTGTACATCCGCTCCTGTGGCAGCTCCATGCCGCTGGCTCCCACTACGGGGGATCGCGATGCCCAGGCTCTGAACCGCCGTGTGGAGATTCACATGCGCGCTGGTGGTGAGGAGCTTCCTGCCGGTTGCTGCGATTGCAACTATGCGGTGGATCTGAAAAAGAAGATAAGCCAGCAGCTGGCTGCTGGGGTGAAGGTGCCGGAAACCCCTTCCTTCCGCCTGCCGGTGGGTGCCACCCAGGAGGAACGAAAGGCGGCAGAGGCTCAGAAGGCTGATGAAGCCCGCAGAAAGGCGGAGCAGAACCGCAATAAGAAGGGCAGGAATGGTCGTTGAGGAAGGTCAGGTGCTACCCGGGTGCGCCTTGCCATTTCCCGGCGCCTGCCGCTGGTTGATTTCGCTGGATTATGATGAAACCCTGCGGAGTCATGACCCGCAGCACCCGGTTCCTGCTGAGTTCTATGAGCTGATGCGCGCCTGGCGTCCGCTGGGGGTGCGCTGGGGTATCAACACCGGGCGAACTCTGCCGTATCTGTGTCAGGAGCTGCTGCCGACGGCTCCTTTTCTGCCGGATTTTATCTGCACCTGTGAGCGCTATGCTTATGTGGCCCGGGAGGATGGACGCCTGCACCCCCTTCTGGAGCATAATGCCCGCTGCTATGAGCATAATATGCTGGTGCGTGAGCAGGTTGCCCCGTTGCTGCATGCCCGCCTGGCGGAAATGCGCCGCTGTCTGCCGGAACTGGAGTGGATTATAGCCCCTGCGGACCCGCTTTCTGTGGAAGCGGCAGATGCGCCGACCATGGATACCATCATGGCATTTCTTGACCCGTTTATCGGGGGGCTGCGCGGGGTGACGGCCCAGCGGGCCGGGCGTTATATGCGCCTGGCAGATGCCCGCTATTGCAAGGGCTCCGCCCTGCGGGTGGTGGCAGAGCAGTGGCTGGTGCCCAGCGCCGCCTGGGTGCTGCTGGGGGATGGCCACAATGATCTGCATGCGTTCCGTATGTTTCCGGAGGCCTTCTGCGGCGCCCCGGTCAATGCGCATGCTGATGTGCTGGACTGGCTGCGCGCAAACGGCGGCTATATCTCCCCTGAGTCCGGGGTGATGGATTGTCTGCATGCCTGGCGGAAGGCTGCCATGACAGAAAGCTGATAAAATACGTCCTAAAATTCGCTTTCGGCTTGACTTTTCATGCAAAAGATAGTTACATATTCCCCCGTTAGCCCGGAGGGTTAACCGACAATTCTCCCAATCGAGAAAACCACAAACGACACATAAATCATTATGGGATCGCTTAAGAAGAGACGTAAGGCTAAGATTAACAAGCACAAGCGCAGCAAGCGCATGCGCCAGAACCGCCACAAGAAGCGTTTGCGTTACAAGTCCTAAGCTGCGCGCTTAGGCCACGTCCGCAAGCGACGCTGTTCTTTTCACGGCACTGTTCCCTTCGTTGGACGGTGCCGTTTTTTTGTTCCCGCTTGCCAAGGGAAGGGGGATTTGCTATAATAGCGGCGCGTGAGACACCTGCCCCAGAAGGAACACCGCCACAAGGCCCTGGAACTGCCGGAACTTATTTCCGGCATGATGGTGCTTTTTGTTGTGTTGTGGGAGGCCTGTTTTGAGGGCGTGGCGAATTCTCCGGCGGTGCGTGATGCTTTCATTGGTTCTTCGCATTTGATTCTGTGCGGGCTGGTCTGGTTCAACACGCTGGTGGTGCTGCTGCATTTCTGCCTGGAGTGGGTGCGCTATGGGATGCCGGGGCGTTTTCTGTGGGTGCAGCTGCTGGTGGGCTTTCTGGCCTCGGGTATTTTTTACGGTGGAGTCTGGGCAGAGATCGGGCGCTGGGCGTTTCTGCCGAGCCTGGTGTGCAGTTTTCTGCTGGGTGGCTTTTCCATTGGCACGCTGGGTGCCATTATACGGGCCCGCCGCACCAGCCCGGTGAAGGGCGGCAGCCGGTGGTCACCGGCCATGCGTTTCTTCACGTATATGGTGGTGCTGGTGCTGGTGAGTACACTGCTGCTGCTGACTCCCGGGGCTTGTTATAAGCCCATATCCTTCATGGATGCGCTTTTTACCTGTGCCTCTGCCACCTCTATCACCGGGTTGACCACGGTGGATGTGGCTTCGACTTTCACGCCGCTGGGCAAGCTGGTGGTGCTGCTGGATATTCAGGTGGGAGCCATCGGCGTGATGACTTTTTCCTACTTTGTGCTGATGATGGTGGGCAAGCGCCTGGCGGTGCGCGACAGTATGTCAGTTTCTGGTATGCTGGACCAGCAGGGTGTGAATATTGTGCCCTCGTTGCTGCGGGCGGTGTTTTATGTAACCCTCATGGCAGAGGCTGCGGGGGCGGTCTGCCTGTATTACCTCTGGCAGGGAATGCCCGGTTTCCCGCAGTCGGATTTGTGGGGCTATGCGATTTTTCACTCTGTTTCGGCGTTCTGCAATGCGGGTATCAATATCTTCCCGGCGGGTATGGAGCAGATAGGTGTGGCGAATTGCCGCGCGGTGCAGGTGGTGATGATTCTGCTGGTGCTGCTGGGCACTGTGGGGTTCGGCGTGTACCTGGAGGGGCTCACCCGCCTGAAGAACCGCCTGGCCGGCAGACGCAGCGCCAGCCGCTGGAGCACGAATTCCTGGCTTGTGCTGCGGGTGATGCTGATTGTGATGCTGGTAGGTACGGTGGGGCTCACCCTGCTTGCGGCGTTTGAACCCTCTGCTCACCAGGGGCACGGAGGCTTCAACCTGTGGGAATCCCTGTGGAATGCCGTGGGGCGCTCTGCGGGGTTTGCGCTCACGGATATCGGGGAATATGGGCCCGTGTACCAGCTGTTTCTGGCTTTGCTCATGTTTGTGGGTGGTAATCCTGCCGGTACGGGCGGTGGTGTGTATGCCCCGGTGTTTGCGCTCTGCCTGCTGGAGGTGTACCGCGTGCTGTGCGGTAAGCAGGATGTGGAGCTGCACAATCGCCGCATTGCCCGCAACACGGTGGAACGCGCCATGGCAACGGTGGTGCTGTCCATCTTCTGGATTGTGTTCACCACGCTGCTGCTTATGCTGCTTGAACCGGCTATTGCCCAGCAGGCGCACGGGATGGTGCGTCTGTTGTTCGTGGAGGTGAGCGCCTATACCACCACCGGCTTTGAGCTGGGTGCCCTGCCGCAGATGGGGGATTTTTCCAAGCTGATTATTTCGCTCAATATGCTTTTCGGGCGTGTGGGTATGTTCACCTTCATGCTTATCTTTATCCGGCAGCGAGAGCCTTCTCCCATCCGCCTGCCTGAAACCCGTTTACCCCTTACCTGATACATTGATATGAAATTCGTCATTATTGGCATCGGCCAGTTTGGCCGCGCTCTGGCACTGCACCTGGCCGACCTCGGGTTCGAGGTCACGATTCTGGATGAACGCGAGTCGATTGTAACCGAGCTGAAGGATCGCGTGACATATGCCCTGGTGGGCGATGCTACCGATATCCGCGTGCTGCGCCAGCTTGAGCTGGTGGGGGAGGATACGTATGTGATTGTGGCGGTGGGTGAGCAGTTTGAGCGCAATCTGCTCATCACAGCGCAGCTGAAGGAACTGGGCGTAACCAATCTGCTGACCCGCAGCGTGAATGAGCTGCATGGCAAGCTGCTGAAGCTTATCGGGGTGAATGACCTCATCCGCGTGGAGGATGTGGCGGCCCGCCAGCTGGCCGACCGCTTCACGAATGAAGGCGTGATGCGCCTGCGCCGCATGGATGCCACGCATTCGCTGGCAGATGTGCGCCTGCCGCAGGAATGGGTGGGACGCACCCTGATGGAGGTGGGGTTGCGCTCGGATTATCGCCTGAATCTGCTGACCGTGCGCCGCGGTAAGGTGCATGAGGAGCATAACCTGGATGATGTGCTCTCAGAGCCGGAGCAGCCGGTGATCGATTCGCCGGATGCCACTCTGGTGTTCCAGGAGGGGGATGTGTTGGTGCTGTTCGGCAAGGATGGCGATTTGCAGCGTTTTGTGGAAAAATTTGACCTTCAGGGTGAATGAGTGCGCGAGTGATTCTGCCGGAAAAGGTATATGCCGGCTATATTTTTGACCTGGACGGCACGCTGGTAGACAGTATGCCTGTGCATTATGCCGCCTGGCGCTGGGCTTTGAAGAAGAATGGCGCACCGGAGGATGTGTTCCGCTGGGATGAGTTCGTGGCGCATGGCGGCATGGCGGCGCCGGATATTGTAGCTGACCTGAACCAGAAATATGGCCTTCAGATGGAGCCTGAGCTGGTTGCGGAAGAGAAACGTAATCGGTATGCCTGGCTTTTAGAGACGGAGACGCTGCCTGTCATTCCTGAGACGATTGCTTTGGTGCGCTGGCTGCGAGAGCAGGGGATTCCCTACGCCATTGGCACAGGCAGTATGCCTTCCGGTGCTATGGAGACGCTGAAGTCTGCGGATGTGGCAGACTTGTTCAGCGTGATGGTGACTCCTGCGGATGTGCCGCCTGGTGCCGGCAAACCCAGGCCGGATATCTTCCTGCTGTGCGCACAGCAGATGGGAGTGCCTGCCTCGGAATGCGTGGTGTTTGAGGATGCTGAGCCCGGAATTCAGGCTGCTATGGCTGGCGGCATGGATTTTGTGCGGGTTGGCCCTTGCGCTCCGGTACTGGATTAAGGCTGGATATTGCAGCGCCGTACGCATTCTGCCCAGCTGGTGTCGGTGCGCATCAGGCTGGTCAGCCAGGGTTCATCCGGCAGCCGGTGGGCGCGGTTGAATCCTGCCGGGTTGGTGATGCGGGTGAAAAGTACGCGCTTCATGGCGCTCTTCGGGATGCGGCGGATTCCGTAGCCCGCAGGTTGACCATCCCTGGCGATATGCGATGACCACACGCAGGCGGTATCTCCTTCATCCTTGACCAGAATAACCAGGTGCCCGCGTTCCCGGCCTCCTATGTGTTCGTTCCACCATATTTTCAGCACATCGGAGGGGCGGGCCTGTTTCCAATCTGTGAAATTGATGCCTGCGCCCAGCCGGTGCACCAGCAGGGCAAAGCCCGGGCCGTTGGCGTTGGCGTATCCCCAGGGGCCTTCGCCATCTTTCACCAGGCGGGGCAGCAGCGCCTGCCAGGCTGCCGGGCTGATCACGCGGCGGCGGTTCTTTTCCTCCCAATCCACCAGGGCAGAGAGCGTGGCCACCCACACCGCGGAGGAACAGAAGGAGGGACGCGCCACCCTCGGGTTGAATACCGGGCGGCGCAGTGCTTGGCTCCAGCTGAAGGAGTTGACCAGTGCCTGTTTGGCGCGGTCCTCTGTGCTGTAGCCTCCGGGGCCCAGCCGCTGCATGGACATGATGGCGCTCTGCACGCTTTTCCACCATGGAGCGGCAAGCTGCCGGGGGGTGATGCTGCTACGGGTCTTGAGAGGTGCTGCCGGGGCGGTATCACATAAGCAGAACAGGGGCAGAAGGCTGAGCAGGAGGTATCGCATGGTGGCGGGGTGCATTAGTTTAATGGATATGGCAGGGCTGATGCAAGGTTTAATGCCGGAATGACATGGATTGCGCCCTGATATCCCTTGACTTGGCGGGACTTTCTGCTACAATGCGGCGCGCTATGAAAAAGACGTTGATGTTGCTTCTGTCTGTGGCTCCTGTGGTTATGGCGGAGGATTGGTTCAATGACTGGGTGGATGATGCTTCTGTTCTGGCGGAAACTGTCTATTCCGATTGGCACCACAATCTCCCGGAGAGCGGCTTTGTGCCCAGCTTTGCCTCTTTTGAGATGACCTCGAACATGGGAGAGCGCCATGGTGGTTCTACCCTGGGCTGGCAGAAGTTCGGGCTTTGTGTGCCCCTGGCAGATCCCCGTAAATCCGGCGGGGCAGACTGGATGTTCAATGCCTCTCTGAATGCGGACGTGACTTTCATGGATGCTGATGGTGTATTTGACCTGCGCAAAAATGAGCTGTATAATATCACCCTGCCGGTGGCTGCCATTGTGCCCCGTCATAACGGAGATTCCATCATTGCGGTGCTGGCCCCCTCGCTGGCTTCAGATTTTGTGCACAGCTCGCACAGTTTTCACCTGAATTTCCTTTTTTCCTACAGCGTAAAACACAGCGAAACATTTTCTTATTCTGTGGGCCTGGGGCACTCTCCCGACGCCACGGTGTACGGGCTGATGCCTGTGTTCTCCTTCGATTGGCAGATGACCCCCGATTGGTCCATGCGCATGAGCGGTTTCCGCTGGGCTGTGATGCGCCGCATGGATGACCACCTCTCCCTGGGTGCCTTCATGGATGGCGCCGGCGGCTCCTGGGCAGTGAATACCAGGTATGGCACGCGTATGCTGCGTGTGCGCTCGCTGGTGCTGGGCCTGACGGGTGAGTATGATTTTTCTGAACCGGGTGAGACAAAGCGGATAGCTACGCTGTCCATCGGCAGCACAGTGGCGACCTCTGCCCGCCTGTGTCGTTACAACAGGGACCTCGACTGCGAGGAAGGGCACCATTATCACCCTGGTTTGTTCGTTTCCGGGGCGGTGGATTTCCGCTTCTGATGCGTGGTGTAGCGCAGTTTTGCAGTATCGAACCCGCGGGCCTGCGCTTCTTTCAGCAGCTTTTTCATGAGAAGAGGACCTGGGTCCTCTTTTCTTGTAAGCAGCCACAGGTAATCTGCGCTGTCTCCTGAGACCAGGGCTCCCTCATAGTCCGGGCTGACATAGAGGATTTTGTAGGGAGCACGGAACCACCAGTAGGGCCACACAAACGAAATGGCCAGCTGTCCTGGGCCTGTGATATAGCCACGCCCGCAGGCGTGGCTTTTTCTGCCCTGTGGGGTAGTGCCGTTGTTGCAGACCTGAATGGTATCTGCAGCCAGGAGGGTATAGTCGGTGTAGACCTGGTCCATATCCTGCTCAAACCAGTTTTCGTACCTGGCTTGTTCATACCATCTGCCGCAGTAGCGCGCAAGGTTTACATCTTGCTGTGGTGTGGTGTTTTCCCCGGCCTGCGCCAGGGCGTAAAACATGAGGAACAGGGGGAGTGTGAGTCTTCTCATATGGTGTGAGTGGCACACCCGCCCCCCGATGTTGGCAAACGGATTGAGTAATTTTGCGAATAAGACACATTGCCTTGCATTTGAACTTGCACAACCGGGGCAGAACATGGTATGCTCACACAGACATGAGAACATCGCTACTCTTATCCCTTTGCGCGACATCTGCTTTGCTGCTGTCGATGTGTGAGTCTTTTGACGGGCCCCCTCCCATTGGACAGGTGAAGGATACGGACCCCCAGGCCGATAGCCTGATGGTGAAGGCCAAGGCCTACCAGAAAGAGGGGAAGGTTTCCAGAATGCGCGGGCCTCTTAAGGAGATTGTGCGCTATCACTCCCTGGCGCCGAATGCTGCAGAGGCTCGTTTCCTGCTGGGGCGTTCCTACGAGGCTACTCAGGACTACCGCGATGCTTTCAAGGAATACAGCAAGCTGATTGCCCGCTATCCTCAGAGCCCGCTGTATGCAGATGCCTTGAACCACCAGCTGACTATGGCCATGGATGCCGCCAGCGGGAAGCTGACGGTGCCGGTGTTCTGGGGCGCCTGGGAGACCAGCATGGAGTCTTCTGTGGTGGTGAACTGGCTGCGCGAGATTGTGGAGAAAGCGCCGTACAATGATATGGCGGCCACGGCATCCTCCATTCTGGCCAAGTTCCTGATGGATCAGGAGCGCCCGGAGGAAGCCCGCATGGAATATGCCCGGCTCGTGGAAAAGTACCCGGACAGCCGCTATGCACCGGAAGCTCAGCTGATGGTGGCTCAGCTCTGGGCCGATTCTCACACCCGGGGTGATAATAACCTGGTGAACCTGAGCAATGCACGCGAGGCCTACGAGGAATTCACTCTTCGCTTCCCCAACCACCCCGAGGCTAAGAAGGCTCTGGGTGAAGCTTCGAACATGGACCGCCTGATGGTACAGCAGCAGCTGGAAGTGGGGCGCTATTATCTGGAGCGCTCCCGCGAGTACACCTCGGCTATTTTCTGCCTGGAGGATGTTATCCGCCAGAAATCCATTAACCCGGAGGCTGCCAGGGAAGCAGAGATTCTTCTGAGTAAAGCTAAGAAGGCAGCTGAAGCCGCAAAGACTCAATCCTGATTATTATGAAATCAATTCGTGTTTTTATTGCCGGTCTGGCGGCTCTGCTGGTGAGCGCCTGCGGCTATCATCTGGGGGGCGTGAAGCCTGCGAACATGCAGGAAATGCACACCTTTGCCGTGGAGGTCTTTGATAATAACACGGTGCAGCCTAATGTGGGGATGCTGATGACCACCGCCATGACGAATACGCTGGAAAGCGACGGCACCTACCGCCTGGCACCCCGCAGTGAGGCTTCCTTCATCGTGAAGGGCACGGTGACGGATATCGACAGAAAATCTCTTATCACCGATTCGGACGATACCTATGTGAGTAGAGAAATCGGCCTCACTGTGAATGTTGATTACCAGATTATTGACCGGAAGACCGGCGCTGTGCTGCGCAAAGGTACGGCCAGTGGAACCGGCAGTTACTTCAACAAAGGGGTGAACACGGTCTCTGCCATGGATACGGCCTTGTCATATGCCACGCGTCTGGTTGCAGAGTCGATTACCCTGAGTCTGACCTCCATATGATTGAGTATCCCGTCAGTTTTGTCGGGTTGCCTATAGGAAACCGGGAGGATATTACACGCCGCGCTCTGGCTGTGCTGGAGGCTGTGGACTGTATATGCTGCGAGGATACCCGCAACACTGGTATGTTGCTGGCGCATTATGGAATCCGAAAGCCGCTTATCAGTTTGCATGAGCATAATGAGGCGCAGCGAGCCCCGGAAATTGCCTCCCGGGCGCTGGCCGGGGAATCCTTTGCCGTGGTCACAGATGCCGGTATGCCCGGCGTGAGTGATCCCGGATACAGGCTGATTCAGGAGCTGAAATCCCGCGAGGTGGCGTTTACGGTGTTGCCGGGGCCTTCTGCGGTGGTAACGGCGCTGGTAGGCTCCGGTCTGCCGAGCGATGCTTTTTTCTTTGGTGGTTTCCTTCCGGTGAAATCCGGTCGCAAGGCTGCGGTGCTGCAGGCCGCGGTTCAGGCCAGCCACACGAGTATCTTTTATGAATCTCCTTTCCGTATTGTCAAAACGGTAAAGGCGCTGGCCGAGATTGACCCGGCGGTGCCCATTTGTGTGGCGCGTGAGCTCACCAAGGTGTTTGAGACATACCACCGGGGCGCTGCGGCGGATATTCTGAAGGAATTTGAAGCTAAACCGCCCAAGGGAGAGATGGTGGTGCTCATAGGCGGCCAGAATGCTCCACGCGCCTGATACGCTCGCCTTTAAACCTTTTCATGATACTGAGAAAGCCCGCACAGGATGCTGTGCGGGCTTTCTGACAGAGGTTTGCGAATGTTGCTTCAGTGGGGAACCGGGATGGTCTGTTCGCGGTCCGGGCCTACGCCCACGGAGCCTACCGGGCAGCCCACAACCTCGCCAAAGCGCTTGACGTATGCTTTGCAGTTTTCCGGCAGTTCGTCCCAGGTGGTGCACTTGGAAATATCCTGCTTCCAGCCGGGCACCGTTTCGTAAATGGGTTCGCAGAGTTCCCAGTCCTCGATGCGGGCAGGGGGGTATTCCAGAATCTGGTCACCCATCTTATAGGCAGTGCAGATTTTGATAGTCTCACGCTCATCCAGACCGTCCAGGTTGGTCATGGCCATTTCGTCGAAACCATTGAACATGGCAGAGAAACGCAGAACCACGCCGTCCGTCCAGCCACAGCGGCGGGGGCGACCAGTGGTGGCGCCGAATTCGCGGCCAAGGCCGTGCAGATAGTCGGCAATCTCGTCATCCTCGGTCACGAAGGGGCCGGCACCCACACGTGTGGTGTATGCCTTGCAAACGCCGATAATCTTGTCAATCTTGGTGGGGGCTACGCCGGAGCCGGTGCAGCAGCCGCCGGCGCTGGTGTTGGAGCTGGTCACGAAGGGATAGGTGCCGAAGTCGATATCAAGCATGGCACCCTGTGCGCCCTCGAAGAGGACGGTCTTACCTTCCTTGATGGCCTTGTTCACCACCGGAATGGTGTTCGTGATGTGCGGACGCAGCACATCGGCCGCTGTCATGACGGCCTTGAGCGTTACCTCGGGGTCAGCCTTCGGCCAGCCCAGACGTGCCAGTTCATCATTGGCAGTCTTGATGCGGGCCTCCAGCACGCTTTGCAGGCGGTCGGCATCTGCCAGGTCAATCATGCGGATGCCGATGCGGCGGGCCTTGTCGGCATAAGTCGGGCCGATGCCCTGCTTGGTTGTGCCGATTTTCTGGTCGCCGAGCGCTTCTTCCTGGGCGGCATCGATTTCCTTGTGGATGGGAAGTACCACGTGTGCGCGGTCGGAAATGAGGAGCTTCTCCGGGGTGATGGTCACGCCCTTCTCCAGCAGATAGTTGATTTCTTCTACCAGGGAAGTGGGGTTGATGACCACGCCGTTGCCGATGATGTTCACCTTGTTGTCCCACAGAATGCCGGAGGGAACAAGATGAAGAACGTACTTTTTGCCGTTGGCGATAACGGTGTGACCGGCATTGCTGCCGCCCTGGCTTCGCACGACCAGGTCGGCGGTCTCTGTAAGGAAGTCAATTACCTTACCCTTGCCTTCATCTCCCCACTGGGAGCCAATGACTAGTGTGTTCATGTCAGAAAATCTTTCTATCAGGCGTTAATCATGCTCATGAAGGTGCCGAAGGTGCAGCCATTCACGGCGGAAGGTGTGTATTCCAGACCTGCGGCCTTCTGCTCGCGGCAGATGATGCCGTTTACGCTGTCATCGTTCAGGTTGAGGTGGGTTACCTCTACGCTGGCGGGCAGGGAATCTGCTGCCAGTACGAAATTCTGGTTCGGTGCAGTGATTTCTACCTTGCCTGTGGCCAGATCCTTGGACGGCTGGTTGGCGCCGCGGTGGCCGAACTTCAGCTGGCTGGTGCTGCCGCCCAGGGCAAGGCCGAGCACTTCCATGCCCAGGCCAAGGCCGAATATCGGCATTTTGCCCAGCAGGGCTTTCACAGTGCTGATGACGCCACAGAGGGCGGCGGGGTCGCCGGGGCCGCTGGAAAGGAAGAGACCTGCCGGATTCTGCGCAAGTATTTCCTCAGCGGTGGTGGTGGCAGGCATGACGGTGATGTCGCAGCCATCCTGGCGCAGGGCGCGCAGGGTGCTGTTCTTGACACCGAGGTCCAGAAGGGCTACCTTGCAGGTGGCGGGGGCCAGCTGGCCATAATTGCTCATGTCACCGGCGGTCTTGTTAGGGAGCTTCCACGGGCGGGACTCTCCGCTCCAGGTGTAGGCTTCCTTGGTGGAAATGGGGGTGGCAAGGTCTGCGCCGGCCAGTCCGGGGGCAGCCTTGGCTTGCTCAACGGCCTGTTCTGCAGTCAGCTCTGTGGTGACACATGCGCGCATGCTGCCGTTGATGCGCAGGTGGCGGGCCAGCTTGCGCGTGTCCACTCCTTCGATGCCGGGGGTGTTGTGCTCCTTGAGCCAGGTGCCCATGGGGCAGTCTGCCCGCCAGCTGGAGTGCAGGTTGGAAAGCTCTCCAATGACGACGGCGGCCGCCTGGGGAGCAGGGCTCTCGTTGTCTTCTTCTACGATGCCGTAGTTGCCGATAAGGGAGTAGGTCATGGCCAGGATCTGCCCGTTGTGGGCGGGATCGGTCATGATTTCCTGGTAGCCCATAACGGCTGTGTTGAAGCAGGCTTCACCTGTGGTTGTTCCTGTGGCGCCAATGGAGGTGCCTTCGAAAATGGTTCCGTCTTCTAATGCCAGAATTGCTTTCATGAGTTAATTTAAGCCGTGGCATTATACTGAAGTCTCAGGAAAATGGCAAGGCAATAATTGCCCGCATGCCAAATAAATGCACGCGCGTGTGTGTCAGGAGGGATGAATGGTGAAAAATTCGTCATTTTAGGCAAGATAGCTTGCAATTGGGCTTATCTTGTGTTTATAATGTCTCATCAGGGTAGAATCTTTTTCTGGTACAGAGCCCACACAGGAACACAATTAAGAACTTTCAGATTATGGAAAACGAAGAAATTAAAGATATTTCTGCTCCCGCTCCTGCCCCCACGGCAGATGCCTGCGACCGCCTTAATGCTGCTCGTCAGTATGCCTGTGAGCAGTACGAGAAGCTGCGCCGCGTTGCTGCGGAGCAGATGTCGCAGGTGCGTGAGTATGCAGATCAGGCTCGTGCTCAGCTCAATGAGGGCTGGGGTAAGGCCCGCGTTCAGATGAACGAAGGCTGGGATAAAGCTCGTGAGCAGATGAACGAAGGCTGGGACAAGACCCGCGAGGCTGCTAAGGAGTACCACAAGGCTGGCGAGGCCTATGTGAAACAGAATCCTACCGGCAGCATGCTCGGTGCTCTGGGTGTCGGCCTGATTCTGGGCTTTATTCTGGGCACCCGTCGCTGATGCGGCTGGATAGGCACTGAATCATTTTTATGTTTGCTCTCTTCAAAGGGAAGGAACAGGCTTCTGCTTTGCGTGAGGAGTCTGCCGCAGTTGTGCGGCAGACCTGCGCTGTCGCCCATCGGGCTGCTGAGCATGCAGGGGCGCTGGGTGCGCTTTTCTCAGAAGAGGTAAAGGAATATGCTGCGCACCAGGTGCAGCGGCTTGTGATGTCTCTGGCGGCGGCAGTGCTGCTGCTTGGGGCGTATGGTGTGTTGTGTGCGCTGCTGGCTGTTGCGCTGGGGTGTTACATCGGCATGGTTGGCGGGTTGGCCGTTGTGGCGGTGCTTAACCTTCTTATTGCCATGCTGCTGATTCGCCAGGTGCGGCGCATGGCAGGCAGAAAACTGGCTCCGGCCACGATGGAGGAAATCAGGAACGATTGGCAATGTCTCAAATTACTGTTCAAGGAAAACAGCAAGCCCTGATGCGTGTGGCTGCCAGCCGTGTAGCGTTGATTGATTCTGCAGCGGCGGTCAGGGAGCATGCCTCCGGGTGTGTGCGGGCTTTGCCGGTCTCGCCGGCTACCATCATGCGTGTGGGGGCGGCTGTGGGCGCCGCGGCCTCCGTTGCGGGAGCCATGGCAGGGCTGCGCAGGCGGAAAAAGCAAGCCGAGAATAAGGTGACAGGCACCAAAGGCTCGTATGGGCTTATATCCACGCTGCTGCAGTTGCTGTTGCCTGTGCTGCTGCCGCATCTCCGGCGGTATCTGCAGCGCCGCACTGGGGATGGGCAATTCATGAATTTCTGATAAAAGGTTGCAAATGAAAAAAATCTTTGTTTCCGGGGCCTTTAATGTGTTGCATGCTGGGCATATCCTCTTTTTTCAGCAAGCCCGGGCATTGGGGGATTATCTGATTGTTTCTTATCCGTCTGCAGATTTGCTGTGGCGTTTGTATGATAAGAAATCTGTGCTGGAGGATGCAGATAAGCGTGCCGTCATCAGTTCTTTATCCATGGTGGATGAAGTAATAGAATCCACGGATGAGAACCTGGCCCTCTCGTTCCGCTCTGCGTTTATTCAGTGTGCTCCGCAAGTGCTTGCTGTAACTACAGATGATTTATACATTGAGGAAAAACGCCGTTTTTGCGCAGAGCAGGGGGTAGAGTTTGTTGTGCTTGAAAAGCAGCTGCCGGATAGCCAGCAGGTTACCAGTACGCAGCTTCTCTCCCGGGCGAAAGCACCGGCGCATTCCCCTCTTCGTGTTGATTTTGCCGGCGGCTGGCTGGATGTTCCGGAGAATGCGATTCCTGGTGAATATATTGTGAACTGTTCGATTTCACCGACTGTTTCTCTGAAGGAATGGTTGTACCGCCAGGGTGCCGGTTTGGGGGGCAGTGGTGGCTGGAGCGTACTGAATGGCTGGGACCCCGTGGGGTCTGAGCTGGGATTAGGCGTGGGCTGGCAGGACCCTGCCGTGATTGCCGAGACCGGCGCCTGTGTCTGGAAGTCCGGGCCGAGGCCGGTACTTGATTTCAAGAATACAGGTGCGTTTCTGAAGGGCTGCATGGCTGTGTATGATACGCGCGTCAAACACTATACGCCGGGCTTTGCCGGTTACGAGCGTTCCTTATCTCGCATAGCCAAGGCGGCGCGCATTGCGCGTCTGGGGGTGCAGGAACAGGATGTGGCGGTGCTGGCGGTGGGTGTGCAGATGAGCTACCAGCTGCAGCTGGAGGAGGGTATGCAGCCTTTGCCGGATATCGGCGCACAGCTTGCGCGCAAGTACTGCGGCGGTGGCCATGGCGGCTATGCTCTGTATCTGTATGAAAACGAGGCGCAGCGCGATGCTGCAGTGGATGCTTGCGAGGATATGTACCCAGTCGAGCCTTATTGCCGTACCTTTGGTAAGGATGAGCAGGTGCCCTGGGCTCCCCGTTTCCTGGAGCGCCTTCGCAGGCGTGGTGTTATAAAATAACTTTTCTCATATATGGCTAAGGTTTTTGTTTCTGGTTGTTTTGATGTGCTGCATAGTGGGCATATTGCCTTTCTGGAAGAGGCTGCCAGCTATGGAGATGTGTATGTATCTATCGGTTCGGATGCCACGGTGATGGCTCTCAAGAATCGCAAGACGATGTATTCCGAGGAGGAACGCAAGTATATGCTGGAGGCTATCCGTTTTGTCAAGAAAGTCTATATCGGCCCGGATACCGGCAAAATTCTGGATTTTGCACCGTTGCTGGACGCGGTGAAGCCGGATATCTTCTTTGTGAATTCGGATGGTACCAGCGATGAGAAGAAAGCTTTTGTGGAGGCAAAGGGAATTCGCTACGTGACAAGTTCTCGCGTTCCGCATGGCAATTTGCCTGAGCGTTCTACAACCAGCATCCGTCAATCTTTGAATAAATGAAGGAATCTTGTATTACGTATCATGTGGGGGAGCAGGGTACTCGCCCATGGGGAGAGTGGCAGGTCCTTGATTTGCAGTCTCATGTAGTGGTGAAAAAACTGCTGGTTTATCCGGGCGGGCGTATTTCGTTGCAGCGGCATCAGTACCGGACGGAGCGCTGGATTGTGACCGAGGGGGTTGCGACTGTCTCCTGCGATAATAATGTGATGCATCTGAACGTGGGCGAATCAGTCATGATACCTTGCGGTAGCCTGCACCGCCTCAGCAACCAGGGAACGGCTCCGCTGGCGCTGATAGAAGTGCAGATAGGCAGTTATCTCTCTGAGGAGGATATTGAGCGCTTTACCGATGATTATGGCCGTGTTAATTAAACACTGAACGCATGATGAAACAAGAGAAGCATTCTGCGTGGGATAAGGTGGATGGCATTCTGGTGATTAATCTGGATACCAGTCGGGAGCGTATGGATAAATTTATGGCGGACAACGCAGATAGCTTGCCGCTGGGCAAGGTGCACCGCCTCAGCGCAGTGCTGGGCAGGGCGTTGTGCAGCTATGGCAAGGCCCCGTGGTTTACAGAACGCACCGCTGAGCGCGCCTCGTATTGGGGTGGGGCTGCCGGGTGTGCGTTGTCTCATGCTAAGGCCATTGCAACCGCGAAGAAGGAGGGATGGCGAAATGTCCTCATTATGGAGGATGATGTCATCACCGGGCTGCATTCTGATGCTCTGGCAATGATGGATTATGCTTTGACTCATGCGCAGGGGGATTATATGCTGTATCTCGGGTACAGCCGCCCCACTCCTTACGGCCGTTGTGTGCAGCAATCCGGGGAGCATGCTCTCTGGCAAGTGGAGGGTGTGTTGTCCACTTTTGCTTATCTGGTGCCGCAGAGCATGTATGACCGCCTCCTTGCGTTCATGCCCACTGTGGATAATATATGGGAGTGGATGTCGATTCACCGCGCTATTGATACATTTTACAAGGACACTGCGGCAAATCTTCCGGGTGTGAGGATTTACGCGATTCAGCCGGATCTTGTAATGCACATTGATGGCATGTCTGATGTGGCCGGCTCGTCGGTTACCTATACGGGCCGCTATGACAATTCGCTGAAGCCGCATAGCTATTTCACCCTTGCCGGTGTGCTGCATGTGCTTGCTGCCCCGCTTCGCCGATTGAAGGTCAGGTTGAACGCCATTCGTACGCACCGCCGTGCGCTGCGTGGCGGGCTGCCGGGTTTCCGCAAGCGCCGTCAGAAGAGGGAAAATAAGTCAAATTAATTTTTTTTGCCCCGTTGGCATTGATTATGCTTGAAAATTACGCCTGAACATAGGATATTAGGGGCTCACTTAGTAAGATATGTCTGAACCGAAAGAACGCAAGACCCTGGAAGAACGCAACCAGGCAAGCGACCTTGAGCGCCTGCGCCACTCCTGTGCGCACGTGCTGGCCGCTGCCATTTGCCGTATCTGGCCGCAGGCTCAGCTGGCTGCCGGCCCCGCCATTGAAAATGGCTTCTATTATGACATTGAACTTGACCACAATATCTCCACCGCCGAGTTTGAGCAGATTGAGGCGGAAATGAAGAAGATTGTCAAGGAGAACCAGACTTTTGAACGAACTACCGTTTCCCGCGATGAAGCCATGGCAATGGCCCAGAACGGTGAGCTTGGTGCTGGTGGCCCCCGCGAGGTGCCCTCCAAGTTCAAGGTTGATTTGCTCAACCGCATTCCCGAGGGCGAGGAGATTTCCATCTTCCGCAACGGTGAGTTCACGGACCTTTGCGCTGGTCCGCACGTGGGCCGCACGGGTAACTGCAAGGCCTTCAAGATTATGAGCGTGGCATCTGCCTACTACATGGGCGATGCCAATGGCCCCCGCCTGCAGCGTATTTATGGCACCTGCTTCCCCAACCGCACGCAGCTGGATGAGCACCTTGCCCGCCTGGAAGAGGCCAAGAAGCGCGATCACCGCCGTCTCGGTCGTGAGATGGGCTTGTTCACCATAGATGAAATGGTGGGTCAGGGCCTTGTGCTCTGGAAACCCAAGGGCTCAATCATCCGCCGTGAGCTTCAGGATTTCATCACCGAGGAACTCGACCGCATCGGTTACTCCCAGGTGTTCACCCCGAACATCGGCAAGCTGGACCTCTACATGACCTCCGGTCACTGGGAGCACTACAAGGAGAGCCAGTTCCCGCCCATCCCGGACCCGGATGATTTCAAGCGCCTGCGCGATGAGCATGCCTCCTGCGCCGACCTGTTCAATGCGCTTGATACCCGCACTATCAGCGGTTTCATGCTCAAGCCCATGAACTGCCCGCACCACATCCGTATCTATGCCAATGACCCGCATTCTTACCGCGACCTTCCCGTGCGCCTGGCCGAGTTCGGCACAGTATACCGTTGGGAGCAGAGTGGTGAGCTGGGCGGTATGACCCGCGTGCGCGGCTTTACTCAGGACGATGCTCACATCTTCTGCCGCCCTGATCAGATCAAGGCTGAAGTGCAGCAGTGCATCGGCATCGTGAAGCACATTCTCGGCACGCTTCAGATGAATGACTATCGCGTTCGTCTTTCCCTGCGCGACAAGGATTACACCGACCCGAAGTATGTGGGAACCATTGAGAACTGGAAGCTCTCTGAGCAGGCTCTGCGCGAGGTGCTCACCGAAGAAGGTTTTGACTACATCGAGGCAGAGAATGAGGCTGCCTTCTACGGCCCGAAGATTGACTTCATCGTGCGCGATGTGATTGGTCGCGACTGGCAGCTGGGCACTGTGCAGGTGGACTACAACCTGCCGGAGCGCTTTGACCTCACCTACACGGGTGCTGATAACAAGCCGCACCGTCCGGTGATGATTCACCGCGCCCCCTTCGGCTCCATGGAGCGCTTCACGGGGCTCCTCATCGAGCATTTTGCCGGTAAGTTCCCCACCTGGCTGGCTCCGGAGCAGGTTCGTGTGCTGCCCATCTCTGACAAGGTGGCTGAGTTTGCTGAGGAACTGCGCGCCAAGCTGGCCAACAAGTTCATCCGCGTGAAGCTCGATGACGCCCCCGATAAGATTGGAGCCAAGATTCGCAATGCGCGCCTGGACCGCGTACCGTACATGCTGGTTGTAGGCCAGCGTGAGGCCGAGGAGGGCAAGGTTTCCGTGCGCCACCGCGAGCTCGATGTTGTCGGCACCATGAGCGTGGATGAATTCATCGAGGCTCTGGAGCAGGAAATCAGCCAGCGCCTTATTCGCCCGGCTCTTCAGCCGGAAGTCAAGGAACAGCAATAACCCCCTTTTCCGCAGCTGCGGGGTGGACCGTGTGCCACCCCGTGGTTGCAGAATCTACCAGGATAAACCAAGAACACACACAAGTGGCAGCCCCCCAGAAAAACAGTAACCCCGCCAATCGCCAGCAGCGCGATAAAGGCGCCAATAAGGCTCCGCAGATTCGTGTCAATGACCGTATCCGCGCGCCGAAAGTTCGAGTCGTCACCGCCAAGGGTGACCAGCTCGGTGTCATGGCTACCCGCGATGCTCTCGCCAAGGCCAAGGAAATCGGTCTCGACCTCGTAGAGGTTGCGCCGAATGCAGACCCGCCCGTATGCCGACTTATTGATTACGGTAAGTTCAAGTATATGCAGGCCAAGCTGCAGAAAAACAACAAATCCAAGGTGACCAAGATGAAGGAGGTCAAGCTTCGCGTCGGTACGGATGTCAATGACTACAATGTCAAGATGGCCCGCACGGAGCAGTTCCTTGACCACGGTCACAAAGTGCGTTTTCAGCTTCGCTTCCGCAACCGCGAGAATGCACACCGCGAGCTGGGCCTGGATGTGATGGCCAAGGTGGTGGAGGATATGAAGACCATGGGGCAGGTGGACCAGGCCGCTAAGTTGGCCGGCAATACCGTTACCATGGTGCTTGCTCCGCTTCCTGCCAATCAGCGTGTCAAGAAGTTCAAAAAGTACGAGGAGGCTGATTTCGACGCCGAGTCTGAGGAGTTTGATGCTACCGACGACATGGGTGAGGAATAAAGACTCTGCATCCCATTTCTTCCCCCGCGAACAGTTTTCTGTTCGCGGGGTGTTTTGTATATAAGAAAACCGCGCCGCCAGTGGTGAATCAGGCGGCGCGGTGCTATGGTAGAGGTGCGTATATTAGAAATTATCCTCTTCATCCAGCTGCCCCTCGGGTGCGGGCGCAGGATTCGGGGTTGTTTCCGGGGTCTGTATGGGTTTGTCGCCGGGCTGCACCACCGGGTTGTTATTGTACTCCACGATGGTGTCATCATTTTCATCATTGGCGGCTTCTTGCTGGGCCTGTTCTGCACTTGTGGGCGCAGGGGCTGAGGCAGCAGCGGGTGCAAGCGGCTGTCGCGTTACCGGATCTACCTCTACTCCGTTAATCAGCATGCGGGTTTTGATTTCGCCTGTTGCGGAATCGTAGTAACGGCTGGTCTGGATGCTCTGCATCTGCCCGGAGCCACTTGTGCTGAAAGAGAAGGAGGAACTGCTGCTGGTGAACTGCATGCCATTGGCTGCCGGCTGCGTATTGGGAATGGGCAGCGGCGCAGGAGCCGCTGCGGGAGCAGCAGGGGCCGTGGAAGCGGCGGCGTTGCGGCGCGCAAGACGAGCGCACACGCGGATGGATTCGCCCTCCTGCCCGGTAATGAGGTAGAGGTGATCCACTCGCATGACCACTTCTTCACCGGGCTGCAGTTCGGCAATCGTGTCAACATTTTCTGCCGGCTGGCCGGGCAGGGCGCGGTTCATGGCAATGGTGAACTGCATGCCGGGGGTCAGCTGACCGTCTCCAATGCGGTTATAACGGCGGTAGGCCAGGCTGTCAATCACAGTGAACACACCGACCTGCACGGTGGTGGGCTCTGCCTGGTCAATGCGCTGCACAGCGAGATCCCGCAGCCCGACGAAGGAAGCACGCACCGTGTTCGATGCCATCAGATCGCAGTTTCCGCGTGTCTGGGCTGTGGCCAGATTGGAGGGCATAGCACGCAGGGTGGGAACATTTGCCAGCAGCATGGGTGAACTCATGGCCAGGGCCATGACGGAGCTAAGTGTGATGATTCTGCTCATGGTTATATTTGTTGACACCATTAGTACGTGAAATGTTCAAGTTTTCTATCAATTATACTGCATATAGAGGCTGTTGCCCCGTAGAATCAGCGTGTTGGTGGAATCATCGGTGTAGAGATTGCCCTTGCCCAGCCCTTGCATGGCGCCGGGTGCGACATAGCCGCACCATTCTGCGAGAGCCTCCAGGCCTGTGTGACTTTCCAACGCTGAGTTGACCCACCACTGGATACCTCGTTGCTCTGCCAGCTGCGCCCAGCGCTGGGCTGCCAGTAATCCACCGTGAAGTGAGGGTTTGAGCACGATAGCCTGGGGGGTTATAGCGTCCAGCACTTCTTCTGGTCTGGTATTGATCAGTTCTTCATCCAGCGCAATGGGAAGGGGAGAATGGCGGCTAAGTTCTGCCAGTTGCCGCCACTGCCCGGGGCGGAGGGGTTGTTCTATGAAGGATGCTCCTGCGGCGGCCAGCTGTTCCAGCTTGTGCAGTGCCTCTGCGGGAGTGAATGCGCCGTTGGCGTCCAGTCTCAGCTCTGCCTGGGGGAAGGCTGCGCGAGCGCGGTGCAGCATGTCCAATTCCTCTGCAAAGGGGAGGGCTCCCACCTTCATCTTCAAGCATCGGAAGCCCAGAGCCACTCCCTCTGCCATGGCTTTCAGCATGTTTTCTGTTGAATCCATCCAGATGAGGTGGTGCAGAGGAATGCCGGCTTCGCCCCGGGTGAAGGGGGTATCCCAGCGGGGGCTGCCGGGATGCAGCGCGGCCTGCAGGGCGCATTCCAGCCCGAACTGGATGGGCGAGGGTGCCTGAATGCCGCATAGGCCATTTTGCTGCTCCACCTGGCTGCACCAGTAATTCAGATCTTCTGCGGTGGGTTCCGGCAGCAGCCCGGGCATGATGCAGCATTCTCCGTAGCCGGAGCCCTGCGGGGTGCTTGCCTCGATGATGCAGGTGGTGCGTTCTGTCAGGGCACCGCGGGAGGTTGCTGCCGGGCGTTTGAAATGCAGAACACGCCGCTGCCACCGCAGCCGCAGGGGCTGCGGAAAATGCATCAGCGGTGCTGCATCAATCAGCTGCATCAGGGCAGTTTCGGATACTTGGAGTAGTCCGGCTTGCGCTTTTCCAGGAAAGCCTGGGAGCCTTCGTGCGCTTCATCGCACATGTAGAAGAGCATGGTGGCATCGCCCGCCAGCTCCTGAATACCGGCCTGGCCGTCCAGCTCGGCGTTGAGCCCCGCTTTGATGAGGCGCAGGGCGATGGGCGAGTGCTGCATCATTTCCTCAGCCCACTGCACGTATTCGTCTTCCAGCTGCTCCAGCGGTACCACCTTGTTCACCAGCCCCATTTCCAGCGCCTCCTGGGCGTTGTACTTGCGGCAGAGGAACCAGATTTCGCGTGTCTTTTTCTGGCCAATGCAGCGAGCCATGTAGGAGGAACCGAAACCGGCATCGAAGCTGCCCACGCGGGGGCCGGTCTGGCCGAAAATAGCGTTCTCAGATGCAATGGAGAGGTCGCAGACCACGTGCAACACATGCCCGCCGCCGATGGCAAAGCCATTCACGGCAGCAATGACCGGCTTGGGCAGGGAGCGAATCTGTTTCTGCACATCCAGCACGGAGAGGCGGGGAATGCCCTCGGTGTCCACATAGCCGCCTCGGCCCTTCACATTCATGTCGCCGCCGGCGCAGAAGGCGGTGTCTCCCGCGCCAGTGAGCACCACAACCGAGATATCCTGCATTTCCCGGCAGAGGCGCAAGGCATCGCTCATTTCAGCCGTGGTCAGCGGGGTAAAGGCGTTGCGGTAGCGTTCGCGGTTGATGGTGATACGGGCAATGCCGTTGTATTTATCGAAGATGATGTCCTTGTATTCTTTGATGATGGTCCACTCGCGTTTCATATCGTCAGTGTTTGTTGTAAAATTCTTTCAGGATGGCGGCATCCTGCTCTGTTTCGGTGAGAAGCTCTATCAGCACCGGTTGCAGCTCGGAGGAAAGGAGCATTTCCCGGGCATCGGCCCAGTGGGAATCATTGAGTACCTGCTGGCAGCGGAACTTGCTGCCGCACCAGCCCATGATGCTTTCGCTATGAGGGGCGCGGATAGCGGGGCAGGCGGGCATGCCGGGAAGTGTACCGAAAATGCCGCCTTCCTGGTTGTTAAGCAGAAGTATCCGCAGATTCGGGCATTGCTGCGCCATGAGCAGGCCGTTCAAATCATAGAACATGCTCAAATCTCCGATAATCAGGAAGTGCAGTTTGTCCGGGGCGGCAAGGGCGTGCCCGGCAGCGGTAGATACACTGCCCTCAATGCCGTTGACTCCGCGGTTGCATTCCACCTGCACTCCCTGCGGCAGGGGGAAGAGCTGCGCATAGCGCACGGCTGAGCTGTTGGCCAGGTGCAGCACGCTGCCGACTGGCAGGTTCTGCATCAGCTCGCCCACGAACTTCATGCCGCTGTACTCATGTTCCGGCAGTGTGGTTGGTGGTGTCTGCCAGCGTTTGCGGTAGTCGGCATCACCCTCTTCGGCAAAGGCACCCAGCAAATCCCAGAATTCATCCGGTTCACCTTCCAGAACCCGGGTGAGGGCACAGAAGCTGTCCACTACTTCACCATCCGGGGAGATATGCCAGTGCGCCTTGGGTGGATGCGCGCGCAGAAGCCGCTTCAACCGCTTGGAAATGACGTCTCCGCCGCAGGTGATGAGTAAATCCGGGACCCAGTCCGCATCCGGCGTGGCGCTAAGAAGAGTA